>JAIORV010000109.1 GCA_021107945.1 Vulcanimicrobiota bacterium
TCAATTCTACAAAGAGGCTCATTATCTTGCTTAATAGCTTAATTCAGTGGTATTGCTCCTACAGATCTGACCTCTAGGCTCTGCTTTCCGTTTCACAACTTCTCATATATTTCCATTTCCGGGTTTCTGCCCGATATGTCATGTCTTGGTTTCAATTTTGCCCGGTATTGAATTTCCTTCATGAGGTGATCCCAGCCTAAAAGGTTCTCGGAATATGTGAAATCACAATTTAATGTAACTATTGTTACTTCCTTCCGTTTTTTCGCAAGATTAATCTTGACTGCGTATATATCCTCCCACAGTGAGGCATATTTACCATCGTAACCACAGTAAAGAATACCCGATTTATATATTTCCACCGACTGAAACTTTCTTCTTCCCAGGTGATTGCCCGCCAGCATGATGAAATTAATTAATAAGAAAAGAAAAACAGGTAAAATCCATCCAAAACGGGGAAATACAAGGTAGGAAATAGCGCTTATGAATATTGAAACAAAGAGAGAGATTGCCACATCCTTTGCTGTCAGGTAGATTTCTCTCCATTTGAACTTGGAGAATTCCTGCTCAATTTTTTCCTTTTCAAAAAAATCCTCTCTCTTATCAAGTTTCTTCCGGTATGATTTAAACTTCCCATGATACTTTTTTGTTTTGAAAAGGATAATGCGAAACTCATCGATGCTTGAGAATCGATTCTCAATATTCAAACTCAATCCCTTCATCACTATATCACTTAATTCTTTTGAAATATGCTTGCTTAACTTGTGGGGAGGTTCAAATTTGAAAGGATCATCGATGGGATCCTTGCCGGTGAGAAGTTGATGCAGGAGGGCGCATGTACAATATATGTCGGAGCGTTCATCGGTCTGGGGACTCTTGTAAGCCTCCGGGGGCGCGTATCCGGGAGTGCCAAGGTGAACAGTATCATCCATTTTTTCAGGGGAATAAAAACGCGAGATCCCGAAATCGATAAGGTAAATCTCATCATCGGGAGAAATTATGATATTATCGGGCTTCAAATCCCTGTAAATAATATCGTGCTTGTGAAGGTAATCCAGCACATTACATAGCTGGAGGATAATCTTTATCGCCTCATGGGGCTTCAGTCCCCCCATTCTGTTGGATAGCAAATCGCCGGGAATATATTCCTCCACGATATAAAAGTGGCCGTTTTCCTCGAAAAATTCATAGACCCTTGGAATGTTGGGGTAGTGGAGACTTTCAAGAATCTTGAACTCCTGTTGAAAGGAATAGAGAAGGTCTCGAATCTCATCGGGATCCTTTGAAAGGACAAGCCTTTTGAGGATAACCTCTTGTTTTTCCTCTGCAATATCAAAGGCAAGGAAGATTTCGCTCATACCTCCCATGCCGACAATATCAACAACCTGGTATCTTCTTTTTAATATATCGCCCTTATTCATAATGTTGTATTTAAGCTTTTTTCATTAAGTCCTGTCAATTGTTTTATCAACTAAAATTTCGCACCTCAAACCTCGCACCTCAAACCTCGTAGCTCAAACCTCGCACCTCAAACCTCGTAACCCAAATCTCGTAGCCCAAACCTCGTAGCCCAAACCTCGTAGCTCAAACCTCGTAGCCCAAACCTCGTAGCTCAAACCTCGTAGCTCAAACCTTTAGGTTTGCTAATCGGCATGTTCCGGGATTACCGGCGGGTTTAAAAACCCGCGCTACGTTGATGGCACGAATTTGGTAAAATGGCACGAATTTGGTGAATGTGCGGGGTTATACCAGCGATAAATTTGGCACGGCGTCCAGGGATAGGTCGGAAATCATCCCTCTTTTATAAAGGAAATATCCCGCCGTTGCTATCATTGCGGCGTTGTCCGTGCAAAGAAGCAGGGACGGAATATGTACATTTATCTTTTGACCCCGGGCTTTTTGCAACATCTTTTCTCTAAGCTTGGAGTTTCTTGCCACACCGCCGGCAAGTAAAATGTCTGTTGTTTTGTATTTTTTTGCCGCCCTTATCGTTTTTGCCACAAGAACATCCACAACTGCCTCCTGGAACCCTCCTGCAATATCTGCGGTTTTGGCGTTTTTCCCTTCATCGGATTTAAGATAATATACAACAGATGTTTTCAATCCACTGAAAGAGAAATCGAAGTTATCTTTCCTATTCATCATAGCGCGGGGAAAATGAATCTTTTCCGGATCTCCCTCTTTTGACAGTTTGTCTATCAGGGGTCCTCCGGGATAGCCAAGGTGAAGCATCCTCGCCACTTTGTCAAAGGCCTCTCCGGCGGCGTCATCCCTTGTTTCGCCGAGGATTTCATATTTGCCGTGATCCTTTATAAGAATAAGCGATGTATGCCCTCCCGACACGAGAAGAGCGATTGAAGGAAACGGGATGAAGCCTTCTTCAAGGTGATTTGCATATATATGCCCTTCGAGGTGATTGACGCCGATAAGGGGAATGTCCAGGGCAAGTGATATCGCCTTTGCCGCCGCTACGCCAATCAATACCGCTCCCACCAGACCGGGTCCTGATGTTACAGCGACAGCATCAATGTCTTTCCAGCTTTTCTTCGCCACTTCAAGGGCTTCGAGAAGAAGGGGATTTATTAACTCCAGGTGTTTCCTGCAGGCAAGTTCGGGAACGACACCGCCGAAATCCCTGTGGATATCAAGCTGGGAACGGATAAGATTGACCAGCATTTTTTTTCCGTCTTCAACCAGCGCAACCGAGGTTTCGTCGCACGAGGTCTCTATTCCAAGGATAAGCATATTTTCTGCTCCCATTCTCTTTTTATTTTTTCGAGCCTGTTTTTGAAAGATCGAAATTGTATATTCCTTGCAAGCATTATTTCCGCCTCTTCGCCGTTTTGATAGTAATCTTTGCGGTTGCAAATACCACTGAAACCGAATGATCGATAGAGATTCCCGGCTGGCTCGTTTTTCACACTAACTTCAAGCGTCGCCCACCTGCAGCCATAATCTATCGCCGTGTTTAGCAATTTCCAGGCAAGGAGTTTCCCGATTCCACAGCCCCTGAATTCAGGAGAGACGGCAATTGTGGTTACATGAGCTTCATCGCCGACAAACCATGCTCCCATATATCCCGAAAGTTTATTCTTGTATTGCGCAATGATGTAGCAGGAGTTTTTTTGCGTCAGGTCGTCCTCAAATGCTCTGTCGTGCCATTTTTCATCAAAACAAAGACTTTCAATTTTTCGTACTTCCGGAATGTCATTGATTGTCATTTTTCTTATTGTTATGTTGATTCTTTTCTGCATATTCAGACCTGTCTGTCATGTCATCCTGAGCGGAATATGATCTTTTCCTTTTTTGAATAACCTTGGCAAGGACGGGTTTTACATTCTTCCGATGTATTGCTCAGCGAAGGATCTCCAGTCGGGTTCTCCTTTAAAACAGTCCTCATTCTTTTCGAGGTTTGCTTCTTCCACCATTGACAGGACTTGCTTCCTCCATGCCAACGGGGGTTGAGATTCTTCGCTATGTAAATCCTCGGATACAAGATAATGTCATCTTTGAGAAAGTCACCGGAGCAAAGTAATTTTTTCTTGTATCGCTCAGAATGACATGCTCAAGTCTTCATTAAAAAAAATGTTAAATTCGAAAAAAATTCTCCGTCCCTCGCGTTGAATATTAACGTTTCTTCTTCTCACCGGGCATTCTTGTTGGCGGGGTTGCATCGGCTCCCCGCATATACTCGGGTGCAAGGTGTAAAAAATCTACCGTTTTTCCGGCCGATACCATTTCCTTTCCCATGCGCGCAATGACGAGACCGTGGGGAGTTCGGGATTCTTCCGGTGATTTTATGAATTCGACATTTAATTCATCATCAAGTCTTTTTTCATAACGAAAGAAAATGCTTCCCGCGATCAACAGAGGCTTTTCAGCAATTTCCCGGTTTTGAAGAGGGAGTGAATTTATATCCAATTCGTTTACAAACTTGATATAGTCGTCAATGTGTTTTTTTCGATAGTCACCGATTCTATAGAATTTGTCATTCTTCTTTTCATAAACGGCAAAGAACACCTCGTTTTTGCGGGCATCCATCGATGGTATCACAATGCCGTCATATTTGACGCCGGATGCCAGGGCATCCAATGTCTGTATCGGAGCAAGGGGAATATCCATGACCTGCGAGAGTGTTTTTACGGTGACTATTCCAAGCCTGGTTCCTGTGAAGGATCCGGGTCCCCTGGTGATGGCGATTGCCGATATGTCCGAAATATTCAAATCATGATGATCAAGTATCTCGCTGATCATTTGTGTCAAGCGTATCAACTGTTTTTTGGGCGCGGTTTCTCTCATTTCATATTCCTGATTGTCACCGAGAAGTCCAACGCTCATTGTTTCCGTGCAAGTATCAATTCCAAGTATCCACATATATCTCATTCCTATGTTTATTACGTTTTTTCAAACAATTTATTCAATCCTTCAAACAAGGTACTGTCAAACTTAATTACAATTTTTCTGTTGTTAATATTCTCGCTATAGTCAATATATATTCGAATTGCCTTCTGCGTGTATGGAAGTTCGAACCTGTCCGCCCATTCTACCAGGTAAATCCCGGTTTCATCAACCATTTCCTCCCAGCCTATGTTTTCCAATTCCTCATAATCGCCCAACCTATAGAGATCGACGTGATATACGGGTATATCTCCATCGTAAAGCCAGGCTAATACAAAAGTGGGGCTTTTTACCCGATTTTTTACTTTAAGACCCTTGCATATCCCGGAGATCAGCGTGGTTTTCCCTGTGCCCAGATCGCCATAGAATAGTATGCCGGATCCCGGGTAAAGGGATTCTCCGATCTTTTCTCCCAAAAGGAGAGTCTTGTCAGATGAATTTGTTTTAATTTCGATTGTTTTCATAAGGGACCTGAATAGTTTCATAAATTAATATAGCGAGAATAAACCGCTTCTATGGATTATGTAAGAAACTTCCTCCATTTCCTGCTTTCCTCGGCGGTTTTATTCCTGTATTCCTTATCGGGAAGCAACTAAAGTGGATGAAGGAAGGAAAAACTGTCCAAAGGTAGAAAGTTTTTGCTGATTGTCAAAGATACTTTTCAGTTAAATAAAGCGATAAGTATGAACTCCCCTCGCTATAAGAGACTTGGCTTTCGTGCCAGGACACCGCTCCTGCAGGGGGAGAACTTGGTGTTTATATTAAACATTTATAAAAAAGGATATCCAGTGGAAGAGTATTAATTATTCATTTTACCGGTGAAAAAAATCAAGAGGAGACAGGAAAAGTGAAAAACCTCAAGACATTTTATTACCCAGAAACAATTGATGAAGTTCTTGATATTCTCAGGGACGAAACGGTGAAAACCGCAATGGTGGCGGGGGGAACCAACATTTCCCTTTCAAATGACACGACGGTGGAGGCACTGGTTGACATTACAAGGGCCGGTCTTAGCTATATAAAAGAAGAAGGCGGTTATATCGTTATCGGGGCTACGACGACGGTAAGGGAACTTATGGACTCGGAAATCATCAAGGGCATGGCTGATGGAGTGCTTGCCCATGCTTCTACTCTTATCGCAACACATCCCCTCAGGAATGCCATCACCATCGGGGGAAATATTGTTCAACTTCGTATATGGTCTGATCTTCCCACAGTCTTACTTGCACTTGACGCACAGGTGAAAGTAAAGGGTTATGAGGATAGGGTAATTCCAGCTAAGGATTTCTTCGCAAAACATCCTCAGAAGCAACTTGATCCCGATGAGATTGTTACGGAGATTGTTTTCCCCAAGGCAGCTGAAAAATCAGGAGCTGAATTTATTAAGATCTCAAGAACAAAGGGAGATTATGCAATCATTTCTCTGGGATGTTACCTGGAATATGAGAACGAAAAATGTACACTGGCGCGTATTGCTATAGGATCCGCCCTCAATTATCCCAAGAGAGCCAGGGGAGCAGAAGCGATATTGGAGGGTAACGAGATAACGGAAGATCTGGTCAATTCAGCCGCACAAAAGGCGATGGAGGAGATAAAGCCGATATCCAATATGTGGGGATCAGCGAAATACAAGAAGCAATTGATTAAAAATCTTACAAGGAAAGCTATCCTTTCCTGTAACAAAAAAGCTATTGATAAAGTAGGATCTGCCACTTGATGGTAGTGATTAAATAAGGAGGATTCGATGGGCATTGAAATTACGATAAACGGCGAGAAAAAAGTATGGGATACCAAGCCGTCCGAGACTTTACTGGACGCCCTTAGAAATCATGGGTACAAGAGCGTGAAGCGCGGTTGTGATGAGGGGCATTGTGGTGCGTGCACGGTCCTTGTTGATGGAAAGGCGATCAAGTCCTGCGTAATGCTTGCGGGACAGGCGCATAAAAGAAATATTGTGACCATCGAGGGAATCGGAACGATTGATGAGCCCCATCCACTGCAGAAAGCTTTTGTTCATACGGGAGGAGTACAATGCGGATATTGTGTTCCGGGAATGATCCTGTCCGCAAAAGCACTGCTTGATGAGAATCCCGTTCCCACGGAAGAAGAAATTAAAACTGCCCTTGATGGGAATTTATGTAGATGTACCGGTTATGTTAAACAGGTGGAAGCAGTGGGGCTAGCTTCAAAAATGATGCGAGGTGAAAACTGATGGCGGTAAAAATCAAAGAAGGATTCAAGGTTGTTGGGAAATCGGTGCAGAAAGTTGACGGTTTTTCACTTGCATGTGGAAAGGCGAAATTCGTGGATGATTTCGACCTCCCGGGGTGTCTTTACTGTAAAATTTTAACAAGCCCGCATGCCCATGCAAGGATTAAAAGCATAGATGCTACAGAAGCTTTGAAGATTCCGGGAGTTATCACAGTGATGACTCATGAGGATGTCCCGAGGATAGCGCACACAACAGCAGGGCAGGGCTATCCCGAGCCTTCACCATATGATACGTTTATTCTCGATAAGAAAGTACGTTTCGTGGGGGACCGCGTCTGTGCCGTAGCGGCGGAGACAAAAGAATCTGCGATTGAAGCTTTGAAACGCATAAAAGTTGAGTATGAAGTGCTTGAAGCTATACTTGATCCCAGGGAATCGATGAAAGAGGGCGCGCCTGTCATTCATGACGAGGAAGAGGCCAGGATGATTATCCCCGTGCCATACGACAAGGAGAAAAATCTCGCTTCTCACGCTGATTTTACCGTAGGCGACATGGAGAAAGGCTTCGAAGAGGCGGATGTGGTTTTTGAAAGAGAATATGAATCACATTATGCACAGCATTGCCCGATGGAGCCTCATATATGTGCGACATATCTTGACGAGAATAACAGACTTGTAATTATGACAAGTACACAGGTTCCTTTCCACGTTCGCCGGATAGTTGCGGAAAGACTCCAATTGCCCATAAAGCGTGTCAGGGTAATCAAACCCCGGATAGGCGGTGGATTCGGTGCGAAGCAGGAAGTTCTGCTTGAGGATATATGCTCCGCTCTCACATTGAAAACCGGGCGCCCGGTGAAGTATGAGATGACAAGGAAGGAAGAATTCATGAGCTCCCGTACACGGCATCCCCAGATCCTGAAAATGAAAGTGGGCGCGAAAAAAGACGGGAAACTGACAGCAATATCAATGAAGGTTTTAATGAACACCGGCGCATATGGCTCCCACGCTCTGACTGTAGCTTGTAATACGGGAAGTAAAGTTTTGCCCCTTTATAATAAAGCCCTCAATGTCGAATTCTGGGCTGACAGCGTCTATACCAATTTGCCCGTTGGCGGGGCATATAGAGGTTACGGAGCGACACAGGGATATTTTGCGATGGAATGTATCCTTGATGAGATATCCCGGGAACTTGATATGGATCCCGTGGAATTAAGAAAAATTAACCATATAAAAACCGGCGAGTCCTCACCCGTATTTGCCGCCCTGGGAGAAGGAAAACCCGGAGTGGAACAAAAAGTCGGGTCCTGCGGACTTGGCGCCTGCATTGAACGCGGGATGGAAGAATTCGATTGGGCGAAGAGGGAAGATCGTAAAAAAGAAGTGTCACCCGGCAAGAAACGGGGATCAGGGATGTGTATCCTCATGCAGGGATCATCCATTCCCGAGATTGATATGGGCGCGGCATCGATGAAAATGAACGAGGACGGCTCCTTCAACCTCAATGTCGGCGCAACTGATCTGGGAACAGGGAGTGATACAGTCCTTGCTCAGGTTGCCGCCGAGGTTCTGGAGATTCCGGTTGATGATATCATCGTCTATTCATCCGACACGGATATGACGCCGTTTGATGTGGGTGCATATGCTTCAAGCACAACTTATCTCTCGGGTTACGCTGTCAAAAAATGTGCACAGAAGATAAAACGCCAGATATTGAAAGTTGCAGGTGAGATGCTGGAGAAAGATTCCTACGATCTTTACCTTGAAGACAAGAAAGTTCACGACTTTGACGGAAACTCGGTCACTTATAAAGAAATTGGAACGCGAGCTCTTTATGAGACGGATCAACATCAGATTGGTGCCATTGCATCACATATTTCCCACAAATCACCGCCGCCCTTTGCGGCACACTTTGCCGAGGTGGAAGTCGATACCGACACGGGAAAAACTGAAGTTCTAAGATATGTCTGTGCCATTGACTGTGGCACGGCGATTCATCCAAGACTCGCCGAGGGACAATGCGAGGGAGCTCTTTTAAATGGCATAAGCTTCGCCCTGACGGAGGAATATGTGTTTAACAAGAAGGGGCGGATGATGAACGCCGACTTTGGCTCCTATAAGATTTTCAGTACAGGCGATCTGCCGGAGATGAAGGTAATCCTGGTTCCTACATACGAGGTAACAGGCCCCTTCGGAGCAAAATCGGTCTCAGAGATCAATATAAACGGCCCGATGCCCGCAATAGGAAACGCCATATTCGACGCAGTTGGGATAAGATTGAAACATGCCCCCTTTACGCCGGAGAAAGTATTGATGGGAATTTTGGAACAGAAGGAAAAGGAAGCAGTCCCTGTATAATCCTGAAGTATTCAAATTAAAAAGACTTTATATTGCAGATTTCACCTAAAATGAAATCTGCAATTTTATATGGTGTTACATAATATTCGACGGAACCATATATATAGGATAAAAAAGCGCGGCGGCAATTAATCCTGTCAAAGCGCCCATTATCAATATAAGGGTGGGCTCCACGGCTTTCAAAGTTCCCATTGTCTCCCACTCCAACTGTCTTTCGAAATTGTTGGCGATTTCAAGCATCTCCAGGGGTAATTTCTCGTTTTTCTCCCCCGCTTTCACCAGGGAAAGGAAGGTGCCGGTAAAAAACATCTCTTTTTCCATGGCGGTTGAAAGCAAATCCCCCCTGGCGACATCCCCGCGAATCCTGTGAAGAATATTTCTGATTGCCAGGATATCGATTGTCTTTGCCGTTTGTTCCAGCGCCGATACAACAGTCATACCTCCCTGGAGCATGAATCCCATTGAACGGGCGATTCTCACCAGATATGCCTTGCGAATAAGGTTACCGATGAGAGGTATATTAAATAATAATGAGTTGCCGGGTAATTTGTTTGTAAACATCATAATATTAATAGTGACCACCAAAACAAATAGAAAAATTAAAAACAAAGGATTGAAGATAAAATAAGAAATCGGGGGAATATGCGACAAAGCTGATGGATTCACATTGCCGTAATGTCCGGATAGAGCTTTTTTCATCACAGGAAATACGAAGAAAAAAGTTGCAAGGACAACAAGAAATATAAAATTCAAGATAAGAGTGGGATAAAGGGAGGCCGCTTTTACCTTTTTCTTTGCCCTCTCGGCATCTTCGAGATACCCGGCAAGCTCATTGAGGGCCTGTGGGAGATTTTCCGTCAATTCCGCGGCGGAAACCATCTCGGAATAATATTCGGGGAAAATATGGGGGTATGAACGAAGCGCCGACGAGAAAGACTCTCCCCTGCGGGTTTTATCTTCCATAACTCCCACTGCTTGTTTTAGTTCCCTGTTTTGTATATCCCACTTTATGTTGCGAAGTATATCGGGCATGGGAGCACCCGTTGCGGTGAGATAATAAAGGTGTTGTGTGAATAATACAAGATCGCGCCCGCTAACCATCATCAGGCTCCTTTGCCGATGTTTCTTCTTCTACATGCTCTTTTTTAGCTTCCACTTCTTTTGTCTGGACTTTTGTTTCTTGCTCCTTTTCGGACTTTTCCTTTTCAATTAGTTGATCATAACATTTTACTGCCGTTTTCATCTCGCAGCGTCCCATTGTATAAAAAATTGGAAAGAAAAGAGCAATTATCAAGCCCATCATAACATAACCCAGGCGACGCATAATATGAACTTCATACCACTGCATATTCCTGTTAAGCTCTTCGTGGTTGAGAAGAGATAAAACACCGGGAGACGATATCTTATATTCCATCATAAGTCTGTATATTGCAGAGATATTGACAGCGATAAAAATGACTGTGAAAATCAATAAAATTACAAATATAATATTGTTAAGCTTGTCCCATTTCTTGAAGCTTTCTATTCTTACGATTTCTTTTTTCTCTAGTTCCATCAAATTTCCCCCGGCTTTTTTAATTGGTATCCATTCACCGTAAACACTACAAATGTGATGTATAGCAATTTGCAATATTATTAGTTGCGGGACAAGTTGTATTGCTTTGTGGGAACCTTCCTGAAAGAAAGTTCTCAGCTTTAAGCCGCTGAAGCGGCTTGTTGTAAAGATGCCTTCCCCTAAGCCGCTTCAGCGGCTTAACGCGGTAAAAGGTTACTTTAAATCAATTATCCTCGTTTTCATTCCTTCCCGATGGAGAATATGTTCCCCGGAAGAAAATGTCCGAGATACATGTGTCGTTATAATTGGACCCCTGATAGACCGACTGGATAATCAGCTTGAAATGCCCGGTTATTACGGGAGGGCTGACATCAAACCACTGGATCTCGCCCATATCTTTTAACTCTATTTTCTTCCTTGTTCCATCGGAAAATTCAATTATGGCGGTCTTTACCCGGTTGTTTTTCCTGAATAAATCCTCCGATTTCGTATATCCATTCCTTATTCCAAATTTTTCAAGATAAAAAAGTCTTGATTTGCCTTGTTTGTTTTTTTCACTGAGGTTAAAGGAGAGCCATTCTCCCTTTCCATATCCACCGGCGCCTTCAACCCAAGCCGTGGTTTTGTCCCCGTCAAATGCATTTACAGGGGCATAATCTTTTATGGGGGCAAGTGTGGATGAGGATTTTATCTCCTGTTTTGTAATGTCATTCTTTTTCTTGTGGAAAAAGGATGAAAACATATTCTTCCCCCACATCTCGAAAACAATATCCTGTGTCGGCTCAAGATTAATCCAACTCCATTCGAATTTTCCGTAGCTTTTAATATAGCCAACGGGAGAAGCTCGATATATATCAACTTCATTGGGATTATAGTCCATATAGATCTTTGCATTTCCGATAGGACCTTTCCAGTATTTACCCGTTGAAAGAAGATACCTGGAATAGTGGTATGGATCATACCAGCTTTCCGTGTAAGGCTGTGACGGAGAAAATCTGTATCTCACAGTTACCGCCAGAATTTCCTTTTCAGGGATTTTTGCACTCCAGGTGTACCATAGAGTATAATTTCCATCCTTGTGTTGCTTGTCCGAGAGCTTTGTCCTTTTTCCGTTCAATAAAACATTGAATCCCCAGGGTTTTTGATAATATGGATTGTTTTTCGACGGGGTGGGGAAGGGGAAGCCCATCTCCAATTCCGTTTCCGGTCCCGTGTTTTTTAATATGAAATGCGCTTCCACGAGTAAATCCCTGATGGGTTTGAAACGACTCTTTTGTGAGTCAATTACTCTTATGGTAACATCTTGCGAAAGCATCATAACCTGATCATTTTTAATTGGGACGATGGTTGAGCCTATCCCTCTTATTGGGGCTATATCACAATATGCCGGTATGGAGAGAATAAAAAACAGCAACAAAATACAAGCTGTGAATTTCATAATGACATATTTCTCCTTTTTGCATTATTTGCTGAATTTATTTCGGGAGTCTATTGAGGGCGATGTACTTGCCAAAATCTATTTTGGCCGATTCTATGTCTCCCTTTTTTTCATAGGCTACTCCTCTGTTGAGGTGAGCTTCACCCTTATAGGGATCAAGTTCGATTGCTTTGGAATAAGACGAAATGGCCTTGTCAAGTTTTCCCAGTTCTATATATGCATTTGCTAAATAAAGATGTGCATTTACAAACCCCGGGTCTTTTTTCAAAGCTTTTCTCAAGTCCCTCATCGCTTTCTTAATCTTGCCGGTTTCCAGGTAAGCATGGCCTCTCAAGGTATAGCCTTCGGCCTCAAGTGGTGTTTCTTTTATTAGTCTGGTGAAGTCTTTTATTGCCTCATTGAACTTATCGGTTTGCAAATAGAGCTCTCCTCTCTGCGAGAGAGCCATTGAAAAATCAAGTCCATCTTCAATCACTCTTGTCAGATCCTTGAGCGCTTTATCATGCTGCCCCATTTGCTTGTATGTTACACCGCGGTTAACATAGAAATCGTAATCTTCGGGATCCAGTTGAATGGACTTGCTGAAGTCACGAATCGCCATTTTATAATCTTTTAATAAGAAGTGAGCGTTTCCCCGTTGAAAGTAAAAAAATGAATCCTGTGGTTCAATTTTAATCGCATTTGAGTATTCATCAATCGCTCTTTCATATTCTTTCAATTCTATATATGCATTTCCCCTGTTTAGATATGCCTCGGGATCGTTGAGGTTTATTTTTATAGCCATACTAAAATCTTTTATGGCTTTTTGTGGTTTTTCCATTTCCATGTAAACCATGCCTCGCAACAGCCAGGCCTCCGAATTTTTATGTTGTTTTTCCACCACCCTGCCAAGGTCTTCAAGAGCTTTTTCAAGTTCACCGATTTCAAGGGCGGCTTTTCCATGTAACATGAGCAATGTCGGGTCATCGCGTTTCACTGTGAGAACCAGGTCAAGGTCTCCATATGCCACCTCGTAATTTTCGCTCTCGATAGCGCATCTGCCTCGAAGAAGTCTGGCCACAAGATTGTCAGGATCCATGTTGAGAATATTATTGCATATTCCATAAGCCTTTGTATAATTTGCCGCCTGGAGACTGTCTTTTGCCTCCATAAGTAATTGAGCGGTGGCTTGTCGAATACTCGCTCTTTCTTCCGCCGATGGGGGAGCGAATTCCTCATCTTCTCCCTTTTTATGAGTTGCCGATATCTCTTCAGCTTTGAATTTTTCCTTGTTTCCAAGTCTTTCAGTCGCCGGCTCTTCGTTTACTTTCTCGGTGAAATTGATCGCGGGGACTTCAATCTCGAAATCCTCTTCCGTCTCTTTCTTTTCAATAACTTCTTCCTTAATCTCTTTTTCATGTCCCCCGGCAGGAAGAATAAGAGGTACAGGGGTTTTGGAGTCCGGGGTTATTGCAGCTTTTTCGGGCAAAGTTTCATCTTCAAATTCTTCGCTGTCAGTTGTATGTTCAATACCTTTTCCTGACGGTGTAAACTCCATTTCTTCCGCTATATCGGGAACATCTATTGTGGGCTTAATTTCAAACAAGCTTGCTTTTTTCTGTACCCGTTCTTCCTCGGTTATCACCAATTCGAGAGAGTCACCTTCTGCGGCTATAGGTGCTGTTGCCTCTTCTTCTTCAACGGCCGCCGGCTCAGGTTTTTCTTCAGGCAGATCTTCTTCGACAGGAGTTTCAAGTTCCGGAGTCGGTTTAAATTCTTCTTCTTCTATCTCTTCTTCTATCTCTTCCTCAATATCTTCCCCCGGCAATTCTTCAATAATTTCTTCAATTTCTTCGTATTCTTCCAATACCTCAGGCTCAAATATTTCTTCTATTTCTTCTATTTCTTCTATTTCTTCTTTTTCAATTGTATCTTCAAAAACCGGGGATTCTTCTTCCAGGTAAGCGATTGGCTCCTGTTCCGGCTCTTCTATCCCCTCTTCATCCTCAATTTCTTCCTGTTCCGTTTCTTCAATGTAAGCCGCTTCCCCCTCCATCTGGGAGGGAATGCTTACATATTCGCCTTCCATTGTTTCTATAAGGTCTTCAAATTCTTCCCTGGGCTCATACACTTCTTTTTCCACATATTTTTCCGCAAGATCGGGAACATATTCTCCCATTGATTCAGGGATGTATCCCTGATATGCTTTTTCTCCCACTTCAACTAATTCTTGTTCCAGCTCTTCTTGATATGTTTCCTCATGCTGGGTCTCCCATCTTGACGACGCAGTTCTTGATCCTTTCAATATCTTGCTGGATTTCCCCCTGGGCTGATAAATCGTTTCTGTTACCTTTACAAGCGGCTCTTTTGATGATTTTTTCTCGGTGGGTTTCATCAATACCGTTTCAGTTGCTCTTTCAATTATCGGAGGCTTTTTTGGAAGCACGATAGTATTATCATCCCATTGTGGCACCACTTTCTCCGCCTGCCTTACGGGAGTTGCCTTTTCCCTGGGCGCCAACGCTTCGATCTCCGGTATTGTCGGTTCTGTTTCCGGAGATATCTGTTGAATTTTTTCAATAGCAAGTTTATTCGCTTCATCGATGAGGTGGGCATTGAAAAAACAAGTGTGAGCAAGTGTCACATTATCTTCTCTCAAATATTTAAGTCCCTCTTCATACCATATTCGGGATTCCAGTTTCCTGGAGAACTGTTCCGGGATTCCCCATCCCAATTGATATCCATCGAGAAGTCCTCTCATCATAGGTGTGATTGTGCCCTTTATAATGGAATTCTTCACAAGGGATTCATACTTGCGAACGACTTTTAAATCTATGTAGTCTGATGTAATTCCTAACTCTCTCCTGATATTATCCTCGAGGTTGCGGGCGAGAGTCTCCGGAATTTGGAAATGTTTCCTGAGGAATTCCAGTTTCCCCCTTTCCTCATCGGAAAGAATTCTGTCGTTCCAGGCAACCTGTAAGAGTTCACGGAAGATTCCAATTGTCTCATCTGAGACTTCCATCTTTGAATTACCGATAAATGAGTCCATGACATCGTGGAAATCAATCAGGAGTCGATCCGGGCGGAATCTTTCCCTGCATTGGAAGCAGTAATAATCCATTTCGTCCCCATATTGGTACCTGAGGAAATAGACTTCATTTTTATTATGGGTGGAACATCTATGTGCTGTTATAAACGGGTGAAGGCAAAACTGTGGGATCATTCCTTCGTTTGTGACTTTGAAAAGATACATCTTCCTGTTTCTCTCGGGTAGTGGACTGTCGCTCAAGTATCTTGTGCGTGTAGGCGCAATTCCCGAAAAAATATCCAGGGTGTGATCATATTGATAACCTTCGAGAGTAATCTGTGAAACGTATGCCAAAGTATAATCCTTGAAGAACTCAATTCTTTCCAGGATCTCCCGGAAAACAGGTATCAGTATTTCCACGGCTTTTGCATGTATTTTCCCCGTTTTTTTACTGGTCTGTGAAGTATATCTATTAAAATCCTCGAAGAAGCGGGCGATGGTAATATCTTTAATCTTCCTGGCGGAAGTGGGTTCTTCCAGCATGAAATATACAGCGTCTCTGACTCTGGCAAGATTTGGGTCCGGCGAATAATAAAAAATACGGATATTTTCCACCAGCGGGTCCTTCAATGTGGCCAGGCTTTCGATCAGAGTGGCAAGTAAGTCTGTCCAATTCGAAAAAATCGGATTCTTGAGAGTTACTTCCAGCTTTTTTTTCAGAGGAGCGTTTAAATGTCGATGATGAATCGCCAGTCCAAGAAGAGAGTAATTCAGCATTTTTAAAATACAATCATATAAATCAATGAGTCTGTTGAACTTGTGAGGCATTTCCTCCGGATATACAATGCTTTCGATATTTTGGTATGTCGCGGCAATAGGATATGGATAAGAGAATTTGATAAGGTTTTCCAGCATAAATATTCCCCCTGGATTTTTTTTAAACACAAAACTTGCAGGTGAGAAAACTCCCTGCACAAAATAAAAGTTCATCAAAGACCTCTCTTTTCCCTTTCCGTCATAAATAAAGTTTTAATTTAACATGTGAATGGAAGGAAATGTTTAAACCTTGCAAGTATATTAGGCATGAGAAACTGTAATCGGAGCATGGAGGCTCGAATGAAAAGAATTGTAAAGTGTTTTCTATTTATAATAATCGTGCTGTTTTCCGTGTTTCCCGCCGGTGAGTCCCTGGCCGATCAGATGATTGTACCCGGGGAGAGAATTGGGAATATGCATATCGGCATGAAAAAGCAGGAGATGTTAAAGATACTGGGACAACCTGACAAATCTGTGCTAACCACAGCAGAGGGATTCAGGGAATATCAATATATGGAGAAACACCTGCTTATTATAGATATAGACCCGGGAACCGACAGAATAAAGTATATAGCCACGGGTATCAGTTCCGGCTATAGCACAAAAAACGGGTTGCAGGTCGGGATTGCAGCTAAATCTGTGACTGATATTATGGGGAATGTAAAGCCTGTAAAGGTAAGCGGAAATGCTTATTCTCTCAAATATCCAAAACAGGGGATCGAGTTTATAATAAGGAAAAAAAATGGCGGGGAAAAGGTCTTCATAATAATAATAAAAGCAAAAAAGTGATGATGCCGGGAGGTAATTATGAAAAAAAGAAAATTTGTTCTAACATTCTTGCTGTTATTCGTTGCTGCCTGTCTTCTGCCTGCTTTTGCGGCAGGCTCAATAACGCCGGGCGCGGGAATAGGTAAGGCGAAACTTGGAATGGGACCCAACCAGGTGAAAAATACTTTAGGTAAACCTGTGGGAAAACCGGCAATAACAAAGGAAGGTCTCGTCCCCCTTGATTACAATCCCACTCATGGATTGAGAATATTTATGGACCCTAAAACCAAAAAGGTTGTCAAGATCAGGTTTGATGCGGCCGGTCCACATAAAGACAGGTATAGACTTTCCAATGGACTGGGCTTGCTCTCAATATATAGCGATATTGTAAAGAAAATGGGAAAAGGCTCTTTGTCAGATAAAGGAGTAACGAGCAAGGGAAATAAAAAGTACATGTTAGATTATTCAGGTAGGGGAATCGAATTTCACCTTGTCCAGGTAAAAGGCAAAAAATTTGTATATGCAATAATTGTTAAGAACAAAAGATAGTGTTCAGGGTTTGAGGAAACGGGCTTTTTTCCCGGAGCCTTCCACGGAACATCCCATTTCGAGCAGAATCGTGCATATTATTGATTTGAGGAATGCCGGAGTAACGGGGAATTGTTGCTCCAGGTGAAAATCAACGGCTCTATTATCAAATCTTTTCTTTCTCAGCTTTCGATATAGGTCATTTATCGTTTCCCCTGTTTCTCCCTCACTTTCACCGTCAAAACAGGAGATGAGAGTATCCCTGAAACTTTTGTGCCGATCAATTATCCCCTGGATAAATGTGTTTATCGAATTCATTCCCTCGCATACACCATTATGATGGCTGTCTGCCAATGTTGTTATTATTTCTTCTGTGGCAAGATCTTTTATGGTGGACATATTCTTGATGGCTAATTCACTTTTTGGATGATTGGGCAGCGTCGGGAAAAGGTCAATCGTGAGATCCCCTGATATCAGTAATTTTTTCCCGGGGAAGAGTATCATTATATGATCAGGACTGTGACTCTCCTCGGCCCAGATAACCGCCTCATCAATTGTCCAACCCTTCAGTGTCCTCGGACCCAGGTCTATCGAAACCACATCACTTGACATTCTTAATTCTTCAACATTGCCGGAGCCTATTTTAATCAAGCCCATATCATCACGTTTTAAAAACTCCCCTGTCTCAGGCGAAGACTCGACTGGATCGTACTTCTTCAGGACTGATCCGACCAATTTATCGAGGTTTGTTTGTCTTGAGCCGATGGACATGAGTCTCGTGAAAAATCTCCAGGGCGGTGGAGGCCCCTCGAATACATCGTAGTATCTGTCAGTCTCTCTGAATACATTCAGGAGGTAGCTATATGGATCCCCCAGCGTCTTTTCGCCGGCTTCATGCATCAGGTGATGTTTTTCATCGAATCCTTCCAGGCTCATTATCGATTTATTATTGCCAACATGATCAATATGGGTATGGGTATTGATAAGTACAAGCTTTTTTGCATCTCCCCGGAGTTGATTCACCGCTTTTTGCAGCATCTCTTTCATGCTTTTTCCCGCACCCGTATCTATAACGAAAAGCGTACTTCCTTCTCTTACCACGAATGTATTTGGCACAAAAGGCTTGAAAAAACAATTAACCTTATTGTCACCGGGGCACATTAGAACATCTTCCATTATCGGGACAGGTTCTTTTGGCATGGGGAATCTCCTTATAGTTTTCTTTGTTTTCTTTGATTCTTTGTGCTTTTGTTCAATCCCTTCCAATAATCAGGAGCTGAATAAGGTTGCTGTTTACACCAAATACCACGGAATTTAAAAATCATAGCCATTTTTATTTGCCTATCCTCTGCGTCCTCTGCGCTCTCTGCAGTGAATAGCAATAATAACTATTTCTTTTTCCTGACCTTATAGTAAAGGGCGCATACGATATTTACATATTCTATGGTCTCTCTGTAAGGGGGTATTCCTCCGTACTTCGCCACTGCCCCGGGTCCGGCGTTATAACTTGCAAGAGCAAAGACAACCGGCGTTCCGCTTTTTTGCCACCTTTTCATCTGGTACATCAGGTATCGGACGGATCCATCAATGTTCTGGTCCGGATTATGTGGATTTACACCCAGCATCGACGCCGTTCCGGGCATCAGTTGTCCAAGTCCTATTGCGCCCACAGGGGAGATTGCCCTCATATTAAAAGCGGACTCCACACTCATAAGCGCTGTGATAAGGAAGGGATCCTGCTTGTATTTTTTGCTGTAATATACAATCCTGTTTGCTATAAATCTTGCATTTTTGGAAGAGACTCCCCGGTTGTAATAGCGTATCCAATTGTATATCCTCGCCGATATTACCTTGCTTGATGCTTTAAGAGGGATAAGCCCGGGGATGGAGTCAACCGGATCATCGACTATTTCCTGCCTGATTGCAGTTGTTATCTCGTTTAAAACAAGGTGGGAAAATCGTCCCTTTTTCACAAGGATCATGCCTTTTACCTGTACATAATCGCCCACTTTGTATCGAATGCCTCTCCCGGAGAGAACTTTTAACTCGTCGTTGGAATCAAGTTTCAGGATATATTCAAAATAGGCGTCGTTGGGATTCTTACTTATGATTTCACCCTGCCATATCACAGTTTTTCCCGAATAATTGAAAACTTCATCGGAGCCGTCCGAGTCTTTCAACTCTGTAAATGAAAAACTCATAACCTTCCCCTCGCGCCCCAGAACCTCCTGACTCCCGGCATGGCAAACCTGTGATGAGTTAAATGTTAAAACAAGGAAGATTAAAATCAATGTTCTTGTCGTAGTTATAATATCGTTTTGTTTCATAGAATATCACTTCCTGGATGGGAATAGAAAGTTTTAATTTACACTATTTTCTTATTCCACTGTCCGGCGGCTTTCGCAATTCCGGTTATCTGATTGATAATAGTTCTGTTCAGAGGGTTGGGGTATGTGTGAAAGATAATTCTATCACATTATGCTTCAATGTTGATCTCATATTAGCAAACACATGAATTTTCAACCGTTACTTAAAATTACCTTCTTTTCGATAGCACACAGTATGATCTATGGTAATGCGTTTATTGAAACAGGAAAAATTGGAATGATTGAAGAAATGTTAAAATAGGTATGAGGTTTGCCTGGGATCATAACTGATTCCGGGTATTTGGGCTTCTACCTTTAATTATCCTACAGGGGGCGAAAATGAAAAAAGAAAGAGAACAGTGGGGATCCAAGCTCGGGCTGGTTCTGGCAATGGCCGGCAACGCTGTGGGACTGGGTAATTTCTTGCGCTTCCCGATGCAGGCGGCAAGAAACGGCGGAGGGGCATTCATGATCCCGTACGTCATAGCTTTCCTTTTGCTGGGTCTTCCGCTGATGTTTGTGGAATGGTCGATGGGAAGGTTCGGTGGAGGTAAGGGGCACGCTACACTTCCGGGAATATTCGGCTGCATAAAAAACAGCAGACTCTTCAGGTGGTTAGGAGTAATGGGTGTATGGATTCCGCTGTTTATAGCTTCATACTATGTGTTTATCGAGTCATGGGCGCTGGGATATTCTTTTTTCTCGTTTTTTCAACCCTGGGGCGAGCCTACACAAGTAAATCTGACAAATTTTTTCAATGCATATACATCTTATTCGCCAAAAACCGCAGGTACTTTCATTGCCGCATATGTGATATTCCTCATAACAATAAGTATAAACTCGTATATTTTGTATAAAGGTATATCAAAAGGCATTGAAAAAGTCGCAAAAATAATGATGCCTGCGCTTTTCATTTTTGCCGTAATTCTCCTCGGACGCGTAATAACCCTGGGAATACCCAATCCCGGCATAAGCGAGGGGGAGGTCAGAAATTGGAGTCAGATAACTACTACGCTCAAGAGTCACAATACTCCTGAGTCGGCGAGAACATGGGAATTACTTGATAACAAAACAAAAATGGCAATAGACTCGGGCTTCTCGAAATTTAAAATAGAGGACATAACCAACTGGTCAGTATTCCTGGCGGGATTGAAGACCGGAAAAACTCCGGTGTATAAACACTTTTATAACTCGTTTGATGAGAGAAGTCAGAATATAATAAAAGAATGGAAATCAGGCGACACAATAAATATTGAAGCGAAAAAGACAATAGTATTGGGACTGAACAGCCTGATTGTAAGAAAAGATTTCTATAACAAGGAAGCATTCAAGGGATTTTCACCCGGTAGTGAGGGGACGATGTTAATAGAAAAGGGAAGCGAAGAATCCAGCGGGGTGGAAATACGCAGGTTAAACAGGCTTCTTGTCGAGGTATTATACCCCAAGCATGTTAAAAAAAGTCATATTGTTATCCTCGAGGGACTTAACGGGGTGATTGAAAATAAGAACCTTTATTCCCCGGAGGTATTCGGTAATATAAATCTTGAGGGTAAGAGCAAGATTCTTTTTGAGAAATTGCTGAAGAAAGGGCCTGAAAATCTTGCCGATAACGATCTTCACAAGTTCAACCGACTTCTCGTTGAAACTGTTTTCCCCGGAGCGATTGATACGGTGGCTGTAAAAGATATCTCCAGCGGGTTTGGCTTCATGTGGAATCCCGATTTCTCACAAATCGGTAAGTTCGAAATTTGGCTTGCCGCGGCGGGGCAGATATTCTTTACCCTGTCCCTGGGAATGGGAGCGATTGCCTGTTACGCCTCGTATGTGAAGAAGAATGACGATATAGTCTCTGCGGGATTGACCACTGCCCTGACGAACGAATCCTGCGAGGTAATCCTGGGTGGATCCATTGCGATTCCCCTGGCAGTGGCGTTTTTTGGACTGACTGCGGCCCAGATGATCGCAAAGGGATCCGGGTTCGGACTGGCGTTTATCTCAATGCCCCTCGTGTTTACGAAGATGCCCTTTGGGCAGGTCTTCGGGTTTGCCTGGTTCGGGCTCCTGTTTTTTGCGGGTATAACCTCATCCCTTGCAATGGGGCAGATCGTGGTGGCATTCCTGGAGGAGCTCGGCGGATTAACACGAAAGCACGCGGTTTTACTTGCTATGGGAACCGTCTTCATCCTGGCACACCTTGCCATTCTTGGAAATGGCGGTATGGATGCGATGGACTACTGGGCGGGCACATTCGGTCTTTGCCTCTTCGCTCTTGTCGAGATAGTCCTCTGGGTACACGTTTTTAAGGCAAGGAGAGTATGGAGAGAGTTGATCCGGGGCTCAAAAATAAAGCTCTGGAGAGGCGTCATATATGTGATGGCATTTATCTCACCGGTATATCTCGCCGTAATCTTCATTGGGTGGATCTATCAGTCGGGATACAAGGTTCTGATAATGGAGGGCATACCTCTCGAGCAGAGAATTACCCGTTGGATTGTCAGAGGCGTTATGTTACTGATTTTCATAGTAATAGGTTGGATCTCAACACGGAATATGGGTAAAGAAGAAGAAGAATGCGAAACAGGGGAGGTGGTATCATGAATCTAGCTGGATGGATATTCCTGGTAACATTCTGGACGATTCTAATAGTATCCACTTACTGGAGCTACAGGGTCCTCCTCAGCGAGCCCAACATCCCCAGGGACCTGCTTGAGGACGAGATGACAAGACCGGGAAAATAGTCGATATATATTTATTTTATATTAACCCTAAAAATGCATTTGGAATCTTGTAATTACCGTATTGTAACTTTCTGCCGGGGAAATAGTCCATTTATCACCGGTATAAAATTATATCGGAGAATGCCTAAAAATTGATGCGATTAATTGGCAGTGAACCCTCGTACACAATCAAATCTCTGCGCCCTCCGCGTCCTCTGCGTTGAATAAAAAAGCATTATCCGGGTTAAAAGCATCATCCGGGTAAAAAAACGGCGGAATCGCTTTTTGGGACGATTCCGCCATAAAGGCTGGTCTGCTATGTCATGGGGGATATTAATTTCGGTTACTGTAGAGAGAGTATCTTTAAGAAGTATCACCCCATACAATCTTTTTAATTAAGATCCGCCAATTTATCGGATCTTATCTGTTATGGAAATATTCCTCTTGTCCTATAGACTTCCTGGATAGATGACAGCGCCACGATATACGCACCGGTGCGCCAGTCAGTATTGAACTCCTGTGAAGTATTCTTGACCTTTTTGTATGCGTTTATAACCTTTTTCCTGAGTCTTTCGTCAACTTCTTCCAGCTCCCATGATTCGCTTCTCTTATTCTGAAGCCATTCAAAGTAACTGACGATAACTCCGCCACCGTTGCAAAGTATGTCGGGGAGAAGATCGATATTCTTCTCCTGGAGAATCCCGTCACCTTCGATGTCGGTGGGTCCGTTTGCTCCTTCTGCAACCAGTTTTACATTCAGCAACGGAGCGGTTTCCGCTGTAATCTGATTTTCAAGAGCGGCCGGTATAAATATGTCCGCCTTTGTCTTGAAGAACGACTCATGATCAACAGGTTCCGCGGCGGGATAACCGTGAACTCCCTTGCGTTCCTTGACGTAGATGGCGAGTTTGTCTGGGTCAATGCCTTCAGGATTTGAAATAGCGCCCGTATGATCCTCAACGGCAACAAGCTTTGAGCCAAAAGGCTTCAACAGTTTTGCCGCCCAGGATCCCACATTACCGAATCCCTGAATCATATATGTTGCATTGTTTAGATCGAAATTTTTATCTTTCGCCCACTGTTCAATACAGAAGACAGTTCCCTGACCGGTGGCCTTATCACGTCCCTGGCTTCCACCTGAAGCTATTGGTTTTCCCGTTACAATATGTATAGATCGGTTTCTCTCCTGTGGTGTAACCGAGGAAAGGTATGTATCCAGGATCCAGGCCATGATCTGTGAATTGGTGTTGACATCGGGAGCGGGAATGTCATATTCAGGTCCGATGTTTCCATTAAGTGCATAAGTAAATCGCCTGGTGATTCTTTCCATTTCACCAAATGAGTGCTTTGAAGGATCAAAAGCGATTCCTCCCTTGGCGCCCCCGAAAGGTATTCCGGCAATGGCACATTTCCATGTCATCCATGTTGCCAGTGCTCTTACCTCGTCAATATCGACCGCCGGGTGATACCTGAGACCGCCCTTGTAGGGACCAAGAACATTGTTGTGTTGTACACGATAACCCGTGAACATCTCAATCCGGCCGTTGTCCATTATTGCCGGGAAATGGACAATAATCTCGTTTGTCGTCGTCGCCAGGATCTTACGAATGTCCGGATCCAGATCCATCAGGTCGGATGCTTTGTTAAACTGCTGAGTAACGTTTTCATAAACGTTTCTTTTTATCGCAGGTTTTTGAGTTATTTTATCTGCTATAGCTAATTCCATTTTCTTTTCTACCTCCTGATTATTCTTCATCCATATACTCGTCACAAATCCAGACTCCACCTTCTGACCTTGGCAGGGTGCATTGCTCACAGTTCACGCAATATCTGCAGAGTCCCTTGTATTGGCTGAGTTCTTTTTCCTTTTTCCTGGTTTTTGCCTGATATAATCTCAGGGATACAACTTTCTTTCCCTGTTTTGTCCTGGGTTCGAATCCCAGGAACTCCTCGCATTGCATGATAGGGCGGGACTGGTTTCTGGGATATGTGCAGAAGTTCAGGTTTTTACAACTTGCGCATATTCCGGGATTTTTATTTTCTTCCTTTTTCGGAGCTATTTTTCTTACAACGGCGTCCATAAATAAAACCTCCTGTTAATTTAGTCTTCACCCATGATATAGCAAACGACCTTCCAGTCTGGTTTGAAATCCTGACAGTCGAATCCAATTGCTATTTTTTTCACAATAAAAGGCTCAGAAAAGCAGTCATCATCAAAAGGAGAGGTAATAAAATTGTATCGAAATAATTATCTCTATGACATATTTTTTGAGTATTTATATCGCTTTTATCGAAATTAAGTCGGGGAAGTATGTACCGGTGGGGAGAAATTCCCCGGTTGAGAAATGTAAACCCCCAACACGTAGCCTGATCTTTGATGACATTTTTTTCAACGCAAAGACCACAGAGACCACAGAGGGTTCAAGGGATTGATAGACAAACGGACGTATTTTCGATTGTAAACAATGAACCTCGTTTATACCTCATGTTTTTTATACTCCCAATAATAAAATAATATTATCCGGATAGTCGGCAATCATCCTCATCGGTTTTGAAGTTTCAGATGACAGCAAAACCAATTTGGTTAAGTTTAGTTTGTAAAATTTCTTTGCGTGAACCTTTGCTTCTTTGCGGTTAATCAAGAAAATCACCATTAATTAAAGATGTATATAAAGATAAGATCACGTAGCGCGGGTTTTTAAACCCGCCTGTAAAAACTCGCCAATATATTGTGTCTAAATTTTGGGCAGGCACTATATATGGGGAGGACTGAAGACCTTAGCTACGTTTTTGGATAACCCCGGGACTGAATAGGTAATAAAGAAAAATATTTCTCAAACAAAACAATAAATTTTGTAATAAAGTCTTGACAATCTAACATGAATAAGTGATATAAAGTTGAGGAATGTAATTATTAATTTTTGATATATCAGGAGGCGTGGAATATGGGACGAGTTGCAAGAAGCATCGGACGGGCGGTTCGAGGTGTAGTACGTGGAGTTGGAAGAGTAGTCGGTGGTGTGTTCAAAGGTGTAGCTAATGTTGCCGGAGGCGTGCTGAAAGGTGTCGGCAAGGTTGCCAAAGGAGTTCTTGGAAGTCCCTTGCTTATGGGTTTAGGCGGAGGAGTCCTCGGCTTCACTATTGGAGGACCGTTTGGCGCATTGTTGGGAGCTGGAGCCGGAGGCATGTTGGGTCAGTCATTTAACGGCATGTTTAATCAACAACCGCAGATGAATCCCCAGATGGGCATGGGAATGATGCCTCAGATGGGTATGCCGATGAATGGAATGATGGGAGGCATGCCCGGTATGGGAATGATGCCCGGTGGCGGTTACCCGTCAATGGGTGGCATGATGCCCGGTATGGGTACGGGAATGAATCCCATGATGCAGCAACAAATGATGATGATGATGATGATGATGATGATGATGCAACAGCAAATGATGATGGGGCAGGGAGGGTTCCAACAAGGTACGATGCCGCAGACAATGGGACCCAGAGGATTTATGGGAAGTCCCATGGGAATGCCCTCGGCAGGGTATCCCGGATATCCCCAACCAACGATACCGCAAACGGGGAATGTGCCTTACAATCCAATATCAGGCAATCGTATAGCCGATATCGGTGCAGGCTGGGCCGGAAAAGCATTTAAGCCGGGACAGACCAAGCGGTGTGCGGACTTTGTCAGTAGTGTCATAGGGCAGTCAGGAATGGCACCTCCCGGGTTCAAACACCAGGTAAGCTGTAACAGTCTCCAGAAATATGGAACGCCTGTCAACAAGGGTAACATGAAGCCCGGAGATGTTGTCTTCTTTGGAAATACATATCGCTCCGGAAAATATACTCATACCGGAATCTACCTTGGTGACGGCAAGTTCGTTCACAGGCCCACCGCAAATAAGCCTGTTCGTGTAGATCAGCTTAATTCCGGTTACTATTCCAATCATTTTACAGGTGGACGAAGACTCGGATAATGAAGAATTACTAATCATCCGATTTTAACATAACCTTAATTTACAACCCTCTTCGCAAGGAGAGGGTTTTGTTATCGGCAGGATTTTACCCGGATCAAGATAAATATGGTTCTGTAGTTGTAGTTTATTTTGATAACGGTAGGCTATACTCTCCTGAAAATATAACGACATCAACCGGGAGTCCGGGAGCAACTGCTTCATCTTTTTATACATTTCTATTGAAATGGATGTGATATTTAGAGTGCATTGACAATAATGCAACAATTTATTTTACGAACAACGCCGCAATTGACTTTTTAGAACAACACCACAATTTATTGTGGTGGGAAGGAGAATGGCTTAACCATGCCATCTCAACCGATTCATCGGTTTCCAAATTCTGAAGATTAAAGGTATAGAGGGAATAAGAATACACAGGAAAAACCTCATTCAAATTATGGAACAGGTGGCATAAAACCGCAGGTGAGGAAGAAACCTGTGCTGAACTTGTTTCAGTATGGGAAGCCGTTAAAACGGTTGAACACTCAATGTTTGGACCTTCGTCCTGCCACCCGATTAAAATCGGGTGTTGTCCTAAAAATGTCATTAAAGATTTGGAAACTGCCACCGGTGGTTCTTAAAGATGATGTTAAAATAAATTCACGAGAGTATAATTCCCCGTGATCCGATGTAACCTGACAAAAATATAATTTGTGATCGAAAGGAGAAAAAAATGAAATTATTCAGATCATTAGTTCTGATATCAATAATACTGGTTATCCTGATTGTCCCCGCGTCGTTTGCTTCAAAAAGAACCGGCGCAGTGGTGAAGATTCCGTTTCCAATAGTGGGTGAGAATATTAGCCTGGAGAGTCAGAAAGTAAAGATTATAGTATTCTCTACGTTTATCGAGGTGTTTGCGGAATATCGTGTAAAAAACAACAATAAGGAAGATATTACGGCAACTATTGGTTTTCCCGTTAACCTTCACTCTGTTGATACATCGAAGGGTGAATCGCCGATTCTGGGTATTTCAGCGTTAAAGAGGAAAAAAGACGAGGATTATTTTGTGAAGAGGGAGATCGACGGTAATGCCTCTCTTGATGCTGACCGACCGTACCGCATATGGTATAAATGGGATATGGATATACGAAAGGGCGGAGCGGAAATTGTAAAACTGCATTATTATGTAAAAATGGACCGGAAAGATGGAATCCCCAACTTTACATATGAAATAAAGCCTGCAAAAAGATATGTAGGTACTATCGCAAAAACAAATATCGAAATAAATATGCCCATTGATTGCAAGAACCTTCCCTTTACCAGCAAGAAGATATACAAGAAGTCCTCCTACGTTTACACATCCTTCCCAAGACCCAAGATCCAGAAGAATATCCTGAGATGGCAGATTGCCGACATGGAACCCAGGGAAGACCTGGAAGTGTATTTCTATGGTAAAGATTTCCCCGGGTGGAAAGTAACATGCTCCAGCGCTAACACTGCAGAAGGACATGGTTCTGATAAGGTTCTTGACGGAAATCCCAGAACTTTCTGGTTGAATAACACGGTGAAAAACGAGGGATCATGGCTTGAATTCACACCTTTCATTTTTGGAAATGAGAAGGTGGGGGATTATATTGCTCCCAAGATATATAAAATTGCCATTATTCCAGGAAACGGGGAGACCCTTTCAAAGTTTTACCAGTATCCACATCTTCGTGAGGCCATTGTTTTGATAAGAAAGAAAGCGGATGATGATGGGGAAAAGAAAAGTGAAGAAGATGAAAAGAAACTGAGGAGAAGAAGAGAAACAAGGTTTATCGAAGTTTCTTGTACTGCAGACTGGACATTGCAGTCTTTCGAAGCGAAAAAAGAACCTCTCGATACAACAAAGGGACCTGCGAGGATGAAGATAAAATCCATTTACCCGGGGCAAAAATACAAGTCCCTGTGTATTAGCGAAGTTTTGATATTTGACAGGAAAGATAATGAATTATATGGGGAATGAAACCGGACCTATTGGATAAAGCTTACAATAAGCTGCATTCACAAAATAATGTCTTGTTATTTGGGCGGCGAGACGCCACCCCCACCATAATAACAATGCCATAATAACAATATTGGTAGTTACATCAAAATAAAAGCGGCGGGTCTCATGACTCGCCGCTTATTATTTAGTTCGTTTATAGATTTGCGGTGAACAAATACATCCGCTTTCGTATTCCTATTTTCCCACAGATTTTATTCTCTTATCAGGTTTAATCCTCAGCGGGGATTTTTTTCTTACATATTCGGTTACAACATCACGGATATGATCGCCGTATTTCACATTCTTTGCGGCCTTGAAGTCGTATCCGTCTCCACGGGTGAAAAGGAAATCTATGGTTGTTATTGTGTATATCTTATTTTTATCGATGGGCTTTCCGGCGATTTTTACATTGCTGAGTCTCTTGCCCTTGGGCTTGCTGTAGTCGATTTCAAATGTGATGCCGGAAACCTGTGCCGATCCTTTTCTTGAAGCGGCGTGCTCGAAAATTTCGACTAACTCTTTACCTCTGAGATCACATGTTACAAGCCAATTGTCAAACGGGAGAACGGTAATCATATTCTCAACGGTGATGTCACCGGCATATACTTCAGCTCTTATTCCGCCCGGGTTGTAAATGGAGACGTCCGCACCCGATTTGTCTATCATCGCATCGCAAATAAGATTTCCAAGGACGCTGTCCTTGTGATCTTTACCGGTTGCTTTGGTAAGATCCAATTCCGTTTTTCCAACGACTTTTCTCATCATTGGTGCAATCTCTTTTTCATATTTATCAATAATTCCCAGGACTTTCTCATCGGCTTTCAACTTGCTGTTAACTATCGGGATCAGAACGTCCTTCTCGGAATAGCTCTTAATCCTTTTATGTCCCATGCAATATCTCAATTCCAGCTTGCCAAGGTATCTTCCCTTGCTTTTTGCCTGGACTATCAGCGTGTTACCTACCTTTTTAGGGTCTTTCAATTTCGAATGGCTATGACCGCCGACAATGACGTCGATTCCTTTCACGGCCTTTGCAAGCTTTATGTCATCCTCAATTCCAAGATGTGTAAGGGCGATTATTATATTGGCTCCCTCTTTTTTCATGATGGGGATATATTTTTTTGATGTTTTTGCCACATTCAGGAATAGAAGTCCCTTTACATTCTCCTTTTTTGTTATGGTAACAGTGTAAGGGGTGCAAAGTCCAAGAATTCCGACTTTAATGTCTCCGACTTTCTTGATAACATAAGGTTTCACATTATGTATTGTCTTACTTGGATCTTTCTTATAGACAATATTGGCGCATACGACGGGAAACTTTGCCCTGTCAATCATCGCCTTGAGAGCCGGTTGACGCCAGTCAAACTCGTGATTGCCGATGGTCATCACATCATATTTCATATAATTCATCACATCGACGACCGGTATGCCCTTGAAATGGTTGGAAACGGGTGTTCCCTGAGCGATATCTCCGGCATCCAACAATAAAACATGCCCCTTATATTTCTTTCTTAAATCGTTTATAAGGGTGGACAGATAGGCGGATCCACCCACCTTGCTATCCTTTGACATTCTCTTGTCCCTGAGAGATTTCAGTTGTCCATGCACATCGTTTGTGTGCAGTATTACAAGCAACTTACCCTTGCCTTCACAATCTCCATGCTCATGATCATGATCATGATCATGCTTGTGCTCTTCAGCATAGGCTGTTGTCAAAAAAAGCCCTCCGCATATACTTGCCACGAAGAGCAAAAGTATCAGGAAAACTAGCTTTTTCCTATTTTTCATCTATTATTTCTCCTTTCTTTTTTTGGGTCTTCCCTGTGGTCTTCTTTTCATCTCCAACTTCTTTTCTTTCAATTGCTCCGACTCCGGTTTATTTCCTTTCGTTCCAAGGAGATCATTTAACATCTTTAACGAAAGGTCGTCGGGGAGTTTTTCCATCTCATTTTTTCTTTCATCCGTTAATACTTCCTGGAATGCCAAATTTTGAAACTCAATGCTGTCCGATACTCGGACAGTAGTTTTTTCCGCTTCAGCGGCAGGTTTTACTTCTTTTTCTTCGGGAGGCTTTAAATCATTCCTTGATATCTCAGTTGTGTCTCGCTTTTTGCTTGAAGCGGGCCTCTTGAGCGTTTTTATATCAATTCTTTTTAGTCCCTTTATGTCTGAGGCGGCGGCGGCGGCACGCTCTTGTTCTTCAATTTCCTCGGTGTCAAGATCCTCAAGCTCTTTGATGCGGTCAATACCCTTTACTGCTCCAGGATTCTTGACTTCCAACATGGTAGCATCCTGTCCATATTTGTCTATGATTGAGGTTCCGATATCATTTTGAACCAGGCGTTTTAAAGCTCTGAAATACTTCTTTGAAAATATTACAGGATTGCCAATCTCTTGCTTATAGACAGGGACCAGAATGCCTGATTCACTATTTTTATAAGCTTCTATCATTCTATTAACCAGGCTTGTTTTTATCATAGGGTATTCACCAAGGGCAATCAACACACCGTCACATTTCCCGGAGAGCATGCCAATACCGGCGCGAATGTATGATGAAATGCCTCTTTCAAATTGCCTGTTCATAACAATGCGAAGTTTTTTGGGCTGTATTTTTATTTTATTTAATATCTGATGATAATTCTTGCCCAGGACAAGTATAACCTCATCAAGGGCAGAATTTTGCAAAGCCTCAATTGAATGAAGGAGAATCGGCTTATCTTTAAACTTTTGTATTTGCCACAGTGGTTTATGGGAGAGCCCGTCACCCACAAGAATTCCCGACAGCATATAATCACCTCAACGGCTTCTTCCCGTTCTTTCTATCGTCAAAAGTCAGGAAAAGAAAAGATCGTTCATTTAGCCTGGAATGAACAACTTCAAGTTAATTGTACTTGAATTAATTGTCAGCGGATTCCCGAATTTTTTCCGCGGAGGATTGCACAGCTTTCACAATTTTGCTGTAACCCGTGCATCTGCAGAGATTCCCGGCAAGCGCCTCCTTGATCTCTTTCTCATCAGGTTCAGCATTCTTATCAAGAAGGTCTTTGGCGGATATGATAATTCCCGGGATGCAAAAACCGCATTGTACCGCTCCTTCTTCAATGAGAGCTTCCTGTAGAGGATGTAGCTTGTCTCCATTGGCAATTCCCTCAATGGTAACAACCTCTCTTCCTTCCATCTGCCCGGCGAATACAAGGCACGAATTGACAGTCTTGCTGTCGAGCAGAACCGTGCAGGCTCCGCATTCTCCGGTTCTACAGCCTTGTTTTGTACCGGTCAGGAGAAGATCCTCCCTGAGAACGTCAAGCAGGGGTTTATCGGGTGCAGTTTTCACTGTAACTTTCTTTTCGTTTACAGTAAACGTTACTTCTATCTTGTCCATGGTTTTTGAATTTTGACAAAAAATTATAATTCCCTTCTATACTCCAATTAATATAAATAACCGTTACAGGGCAGCCCGGGGCAACCGGCCCGACATAGATTGCAACAAATCGATGATATCAAAATAGATTCAGGGATGTATAAAATGGTGATAGCAGAATGAATATGATATGTAATGATGTTAATATTATGTTAATATATGTCCGGGTATGAAATATTGATTTAATCTTATATAGATATGATGCGGATTTCTGCCGATTTTGCTTCATTGGTCCGTAAAAATGAAAAATTGACATAATTGTCATGTAATGTTTATAATAAAATGAAATTATAAAGACGGAGGTTCTATATATGGACATCAGAAATATTGGCGCATCAAGCATTTCCGATATGACAAATCAGAAAGGTAAGCTAAAAGATCAGGCAAAAGCTATGAAAAACCCGAATGATTACTGGCAGGCCGGGGGTGCTAAATTTAATAAGTTAAATGATATTGGTCAGGCCATTAAGGAGGGAAAGCTTTCAATTCCAAAGAGTGAGGGAAAGCTTCATGTAGCCCACAAGGAGATGCAGATTGAAAAGGGTAAGAAGTTGAAATCTCTTGCTGGTAAAATCGGACTGGGGACGTTGGCCGGGTTTGGACTTACCATGGGTATGGCCGCACTTTTTCCGATTGTATCACCCGCCCTTGTATTGATCCCGATGATGGGCACAATGCTTTCAGGCGGTATTGGAATGGGATTTCACAAAGCAGGAAAAGCTTTCGGGGAGTCTCCCCAGATATCTGAGCAGGGACATGTTTCCATGCAGCAGCAGGGAGGAAAAACTGTTCTTGAATATCAGGATTTCGACACAAATAAGAAAAAGTCGATGATAGATATGTGACAGATAAAGGATAAAGGATAAAAGAAATCGGAAAATGGATCCGTCTTCCATATTCCATATTCCTTATTCCCAATTCCCAATTCCCAATTCCCAATTCCCAATTCCCAATTCCCATTTCCCGCTTCTCACTTCTATTTTTGGGATATCAATTTTTTCTCCTGTTATCCTCTGCGAACTCCGCGATCCCTGCGTTGAAAAACCACTTATTCGATAGTCTCATATTTCATGTCTTTCTTTTGAATTTTCGTCTTTACTATTTATAAAAATATAGCTATAATTAATAGCATATGAATATAAAGCAAATATGCCCAATCTGTGAATCGATAAACCCTCACGAAAAATTAATCTGTAATTTTTGTGGGCAGGATCTCAGATCTGCTCCAATGAAAGATTATTATTCTTTTGTGAATGGATCTGTGGAGAGCAAGAAAAACAGGTTGATTTATCAATTCGGTGTCTTAAAGCACAAGATAAAGATTTCTTTCGATACGCTGAAAAGTCTTGTCAAAAGGGAGCAAATCAACAAAATACCCCAGACGTTTAAATATTACAAAACTCAGATCAAGAGGGAGAGAAGCTCCGCTAATTATTATCTGCATCTCTTTTCAAAGAAAATATTTGATAATTATTGTCTTTTGCTGGTTCTGGATATGCAGATTTTTTTCGAGTTGTTCAAGAAAAACATGGCAAGAGGAAAGCGGGTTCATCCCGAGCTTTTGGCAGGCTACCTCATGGATTCTCTCGGAATTGTGGAAGACCAAAAAAACAGATTGATTGATACGATTGATGATATAATCGAAGATATAGAGGAAGTCGATGTCGGGGACATAGAAACATGTAAATGGGGCATCCCTCCAATACCCCGCAGAAAAATTGTACAAAGGCACTGGAAAGGTGTATAGACAGGTTAAAAGGTATGACAAATAAAAATAATGACCTTTATGATGTGATTATCGCGGGAGCGGGACCTTCCGGAAGTTCGTCCGGGTATTTCCTTTCAACAAAAGGGCTCAGAGTCTTGATCCTTGATAAATATAAATTCCCCCGGGAGAAGTATTGTGGCGGAGGAGTGCCGCGTTCGGTTTTTGAAATGTTTCCTATAGAAAACCGTATGTCTGAATTCATAGAGATAAATGAATATCGTTTTACTTGCAGGGGAAAGAAGAATGCCGGAGGCAAAATTCCCGACGGCGGCGTTATCTCGGTTGAGAGAAGCGTCTTTGATGATTACCTTCTCTCATGTGCCCTCAACGAGGGCGCGGTTTTTATTGGCGGAGTCGAAGTTGTGGATGTTGAACCGGATTCAAACCAGGTTACGGTTATCGACAGCCATGGAAACAGGTATATGGGCAAAGTGCTTGTCGGGGCATCCGGGGGAATCTCCCGGCTGAACGAAAAGCTTAATCGCATAATCGGGAATAATAACAAAGCGAAAATGGGGATATGCGGGTACTATAAATTCCTTTCTGAACCGGAGACACAGGATTTATATCAGGACACCGTCCACCTCGATTTTAATTTTATTAATGGCGGGGTTGCAGGGATTCTTCCAAAAAAAGATTACATCTGGGTAGGTGCATACAAAAGCCAAATGGAGAAAATGAAAAATATCAGGAAATCTGTTGATAAATTCATTGATACTATCGGTTTAAAAGGCGAAAAAGCTGAATTTGTGGGATTACCGATTCCTCTTTACAATCATCGAAGAGAGATTGCAAGAGGACGCGTTCTTCTTGTCGGGGAAGCGGCAGGGCTTGTCAATCCCATATCCGGCGAGGGGATAAAGCCCGCCGTTGAATCGGGGAAAATAGCGGCTGAGGAGATCGAGGCCTTCCTGAGAGATGGAAAATCGCTTGAGGAATACGGGGCAAGGATCCACAGTGAAATCGGGGAGGAGCTTCGAATCGCCGGGAGGTTCGCCAAAATAGCATTTACATTTCCGTCAATCGCATATGACGGAATGATTCATGTGGCGAATGATGCCGTTAAAATTTTAAACGGTGAGCTTTCATATGGAGATTTCGAAAGAAGGCTTAAAAAGAAAATCCTTCGAAAAGTTGGAATAAAGTGAAGAAATATATCCCATGGTACATGAAAATTACAATAAAACTTGCTCTTGGTAATATTCCCGGCATGCAGAAGCTTGCATCGGGCGTGCTGCCTGTTTTTCAACAGGGTCCCGGCAAAGATCCCGATTACAATATCAATGTTTATCTTCAACATTTCCATAGGTTTGCCAGGTTCAACCGGATTGAAGCGGGAATCAGGTGCGCAGATTATGATGTGCTGGAGCTGGGCCCGGGAAGATCCCTTGGATGTGGAGTTGTGGCAAACATTCTCGGCGCCAAAAAAGTTTGGCTTGTCGATGTGGAAAAGTGGACGAAATTAAACAACGATTTTGCCGTCGAAATCATGGACAGGCTAAGGACAATCATTGAATCCACCGGGCAATTATTCAGACCACCCAACGATTTGGGTAGCGGCGGGTCTCCCGACCCGCCGGGAAACGGAATGAAATCGATATTAAATAATCCTTCCCAAAAGAAAGGTCTAAATTGTATCCATTATGGAGATTATGAGGGAGCGGAAAAAACGCTGTCCTATCTTGTGGGGAAGAAAATATTTACAAAAGAAGAGATAACATCCCGGATGGATGAGATTCAAAACAAAAAAGATATACAAGATTACTTATTAGAAAATTGCCTCATATACAGCGACAGAGGAATGAAAACGCTTGAGGAAATCCCCGGACAATCAGTCTCTTTCACATATTCCCAGGCCGTTCTGGAGCATGTAAAAAGGGAAGATATTAAACCTATATTGGATCATCTACATAGAATCACAATCCCCGGGGGGATCACAAGCCATGTTATTGATTTTCGTGACCATATCGGAAACAGCCTTCATTCCCTCAGGTTTTCCGAAAAAACATGGGAAAGCGATCTTTTCAGAAACTCAGGCTTCTACACAAACCGCATGAGAAAAACCGAAATAATAAAACTGTTTGAGGAATCAGGATGGGAAATTGTCTATAAAAAAGATCGCCTATGGGATAAAATTCCCCTCGACAGAAAAAAACTCGCCCCCGAATTCTCGAATCTTGGGGAAGAGGATCTGTTATGCTCCGGATTGGTTGTGGTCGGAAGGAAACGCGTTTCGTGAATCCCGGAAGATTGATTTGTTTTTTCAACGCAGAGGACGCAGAGGGCGCAGAGGTTTTGATTGTGGGTAACAAAAGAATCTCTTCGTTATATGATATGATTAAGAAAAATTTTTAAACTATAAAATTTGAAGATACTCATTATGATTCCTTATAAATGGGAAGAGACATATGAACAATATCTTGCGATTGTTCAGCCAGGAAAGAATGTAGAAAAGTCATCCGATTGATGTTATAATATGGAGAGAAAACTTTATTCGGGAGGAAACTCATGTCCCTGTCCAAAGATGAATTGATCGGGTTATATGAGCAATTGGATAATGTCCGTCGGGAGGAAGTATCGAAATTCATATCTTTACTTGTTGAAGCGAAAGAAAGGTTTGAAGAAATCGAGGCAACTATTGAGGTTCTTAATATGCCTCATTTTGTGAGTAACTTTCGTGAAGCTATGGATGATTACCGCTCAGGTGGAGGTGTGAATTGGAGAGAAGCCCGAGATGTTTGAATTAGTGCTTCTAAAGCCGGCGTTGAAATTCTATAAGAAGTCGGACAAAGACCTTTGTCGGAGATTGGTGAAAGCATTCAAGAAAATCGAGGAGAATCCATTTGTCGGGAAAGACATAAAAAAACTGAGAGGAAAATTATCTGGATTCTATAGATATAAAGTAAATGATGTAAGAATTGTATATTTTGTTGATAAAGAAAAGAGAAAAGTCAATGTTGTGGATATTGGGTACAGGGGAGGTATTTATCAGGTCGATTGACAGGAAGGGTCTTCATCACTGAAACTCAATCACAATCTTCTTATTCAATGCTTTCGCTATTCGTTCCAGAGTCTTCAGGGTTGGATTGAATTTCTCCGCCCTTTCCCATCTTTGATAACTTTGATAGGGAACTTTTATCCTTTGAGCTATTTTGCCCTGAGATGCTTTCAATTCCTTGCGGGCTTTTTTGATAGACAACGGCAGGGCGACTTCCGGGAGGAGTTTTACATAAATGATGTCTTCGCCCTGAACGTCGGAAGGCTCCGGGATTTCAATATTATCACTCATCATATAGGCGATTGTCTCATTGAGAGCATCTTCCGCCATTTCCATGAGTTCTTCCATTGTCATTCCCTGAGTAAATGCACCGGGAATATCAATGAATTGGGCATAATACCCGGGTTCATCTTTTTCGACTCTTGCAGGATATTTTATCATTTTCTTCTCCACTCCTCACTGGTCTTTTTTAAGGCTTTAATAAATTTTTGTTCCATTCTTTTTGAGAGGTATCTGTGCTTCTTGGGGACAAGCAGAGTGTGAGGATAGTTGCCATGTTTCATAACAAGATGCTTTTTTGTTCTAACAACATACCACCCTGCTTTTTCAAGTGCTTTTTTTGCCTCTTCAGGGTTTTTAAACACCTTGGTCATTGCAGTCCCTCACTTCCTGATATAATTATACAACATTTATATTGTATCCGTCAATGGGGATACCGTTCACTCGTGCCTCGTTTCTGGATAATCGCTTCAATAAAAATACTATTTAACTAAAGTACTATTTAACTCAATATGCCAGTTACCTGGGAAAAAACCTTATTTCTTAGATTTCGCACACCTGACATCTTTTAATTAAATCACTCAATTTGTTAAAAATACGATTGAGAATAATTCATTATATGCCTTATAGCCATTTTTTATAATGCTTATAAACTTTTCGAGTTTTTAAGACAACACCCGATTTCAATCGGGTGGCTAGAAGCCTATAAAACCTACCTCACACCTCCAACTTAACCGTTTTAACGGTTTTTTGATGATATAAACCACTGAAGTGGTTAGGACGCTGCAGTGGTGGGGTATTCGCTCAATTCACCACAATAAATTGTGGTGTTGTCTTAAACACCTTAATACATCTGTTATTACCTTAAGGCACTTGAAATAATTTCTATTACTTCTCAACAAATTCACATGTGCGAAATGTAGGTATTTAATAAAGTGTTTCATCCATGCCCCCTAATTGTGAAGCGGGTTTCCTCCTTGTTAAGCCGTTGAAGTGGCTTAAGAGGAGGTGGCTTTACGGCAAGCCGCCTCAGCGGCTTAAAGCTGAGAACTTTCTTTCAAAAAGATTCCCACAGAGAAATAAAGAGAAATAAAAATTATCAAATTCAAGACCCGGCCCCTCTTTTCTTTTTCCGGATAATTGTATATAATTATGCAAAATCAAGAGGAATATCAGGTTGGGTGAGAAAAACGAGATTGATGAAAAAGTATATTCTTACAATATTGCTGTTAATTATATTCATCTTCACATTCGTGCAAGCTGGCGCGGTTTTTGCTGAGAATATCGAGAAGATCGAGAATACTCATTCTCTTTTTTATATCCGGGGTCATGTCCCGGTTCTTTTGCCGTTCGTTCTTCTGTGGATGATCCTCTTTGCCTTTGTAGCTCCGGCGCTTTTAAACGGGTATTTCAGTTGGTTGCGCATAGAGCGAAGGCTGAGATTATTCGAGAAATTCGCGGTTCAAAGATTGATTCTCAAAAAAGAATCGCATCCGATAAATCCTATTGATTCATATGAATTTATATCCGGGATTTACGAAGACAAGATAGAAATGGGCAAATTGAAGATTGGCCACGAGGGAGTATTTCTTCTTTCATGCGAAAATCGGGAGAAAATGTCTGTTGCGATATCGGGGCTTGTTGAAAAAATTACATCGAAGTGGAATCGCTCCGTGATTTATTCTGGAAGAGAGGAATCGAGCCTTTTTGCGGATGTTCTCAGGGAGCCCCTTACCCGCAGAGATCAAATGAGACACATTGAGGAGAAGATAGCTCCATATCTTCACATTTTACCCGCTTTCGTGCCTGATCCCGATACAATATATAATTCAATCAAAAAGCCCGATAGAAGTTTGCATCCCTGCGCAGTCATAATTGAAGATGCGGGGTATAAGCCCCTTGTAAATGTTTATAAGAACTCTGATGCTATGAGGAAGTTGGATGAAATATCCGGGATTTTGAAATTGCCGATATTTATTATAGGCGGGAATGATAAGGGAAGATTATTTAACGAGATTGCCGGGGAAGAGGAAAAATTGTCAATTCTATCGGGAATCGGCACAATCAAGGTCGGAAAGGGAAACGAAATTTATATTCAATGGTAACTGGGAGAATTAGATATATGGGAAATTTTATTTTGGGATTTATATATTACGGGCTGGTTGGCTCCGTATCTGTTTTGTACAAGGTTTTTGGAATCAATCCTTTCAAAGGCAAGAATAACCCGGATACATACTGGGAAGAGCGTGATCCTGACAGACCGGTACATGTATTCACGCTCAGGGGCAGTACACAGGATAAAAAGCAAGGAGGAGAGAGTTGAATATTCTTGGAATTTCCTGTTTCTATCATGACTCGGCCTCTGCGCTGATGCAGGACGGCAAGGTTGTCGCCGCCGTGGAGGAAGAGCGTTTCACAAGGAAAAAGCATTCGAACGAGTTCCCCCGGCAGTCGGTTCAATATTGTCTTGATCATGCCGGGATAAAGATAAATGATGTTGATTATATCGGGTTTTATGAGATACCAAAAAATAAATTCGACAGGTTGATAAACACTCACCTGCATTATTTTCCGCAGACGTATGAGCAATTCAAGCCTTTCGCGGCGTTGTGGTTTATGCGGAATCTGCAGATGGAGAATGTTTTACGTAACGAGTTGAAATATGAAAACGAGCTTGTTTTTGTGGACCATCACCTCGCCCATGCCGCTAGCGCGTTTCTTCCGTCGGGGTTTGACAAGTCTGCAATATTTACCATAGACGGTGTGGGAGAATGGACTACAACCGCATGGGGAGTCGGAGAGGGGCACAAGATCAATCTCTCACATGAAATCAAATTTCCCCATTCACTGGGTCTTCTTTACAGTGCGGTTACATACTATCTGGGGTTCAAGGTGAACAACGGCGAGGGCAAAGTGATGGGACTCGCTTCTTATGGAAAGCCAAAGTTCAGGGAGCAATTCAGGGAGCTAATTGATATAAAAGATGATGGAAGCTTCAGGCTGAATATGGATTACTTCAAGTTTCACCGGGGACTGGAAATGATTGACGAAAAATTCGATTCTCTTTTTAAATGCTGGAGAAAGCCCGGGGATGAGTTGAAATCCGAGCATGAGGATCTTGCCGCCACATTGCAGGATGTGCTGGAAGAGGCTATTTTAAAAATGGCGAACAATATCCACAAGCAAACAGGATTGAAAAAAATCTGCATCGGCGGAGGAGTGGGATTGAATTCCGTGGCAAACGGCAGGGTGTTGAAAGAGACCCCGTTTACCGATATGTTTATCCAGCCCGCGTCGTCGGATGCCGGTTCTTCCCTTGGAAGTGCGCTTTATATTCATAATTGCGTGCTTGGAAATGAGGATCGGTGGAATATGGACGTATATTCAGGTCATAGTGCCACCCATGAAGAGGTAAAAAATTCAAGTATGTGGAGTTGAGCGAGGAGGAGATAGTAGAAAGGGTATCTCATATGGTGGCGAAGAATAAGATTGTGGGCTGGTACCAGGGCAGGATGGAATTTGGCCCCAGAGCTCTTGGAAACCGCACGATATTGGCAAATCCAGGGAATCCCGACATGAAAGACATTCTAAATTCCAGGGTGAAATTCAGGGAGTCTTTCAGGCCTTATGCGGCGTCGGTTATGGAAGAGAAACTCGGCGAGTATTTCGACTGTGATTACAAATCCCCATTTATGCTCCTGGTCTATGATGTACTGGAAGATAAAAGGTCGGAAATACCATCGGTTACTCATGTTGACGGGACATGCAGGGTTCAGAGTGTGACACCGGAGCAAAATCCGTTATACTACCGTCTTATAAAGCGTTTTTATGAAGTTTTCGGGATCCCCATGGTTCTTAATACATCGTTTAATATCAGGGGAGAGCCAATAGTCAGCGGTATTAAGGAAGCTGTAAATTGTTATCTCAAAACGGGAATGGACGCCCTTGCGGCGGAGCGATTCCTGATAGTGAAGGAAGAATAAGTTATTTCCAATAAGTAATGTCATTTTTATTGGAATATTGATAAAACCGCAAAGAAACAAAGAACGCAAAGAAAATTATTTTAGCCTTTGTGGTCTTTGCGGTGAATAAGGAAAACGGATGACGGAATATGGAGAACGGAATAAGGAAATCAGAAAAACATTAATATATTTCTTCGTGTTCTCCGTGACTTCGTGGTGAGATTAAAAACCTCTGCGTCCTCTGCGGTGAATAACTAAGTTTTGGAGTGTCGAAAATAGTAATTAAAAACACAAATGACAAATCTATCAACGAATCTGAAAACCGGGATGAATCCGCAGGGCAGATGAATAAGGGAAATAAGGAGAAATCTCCGCCCCGGAACGTCAGAGATACTATTCTCTTGATATTCCTGGTCATACAGATATTCCTCATAATCTTTCTTCTTTACAGGTTCGCGGCTCCCGAACACCAGGATATCATGATCCTTGAGACTTCCCTTGAAAAAGGAGATTTTGTTGATCCCAACGATTTTATTCTTGCAAAATATGACATCCTGGATACGGTAACTTTGATGACCGGAATTGAGCAATATGGCAGATCCGCCGATAATATTCTGCGAAAGAAGATGGTTTATGACAAGGGACAGTCTTTCTGGATATTGATGGAAGACAAAGTGAGCGACAGTGATGAATTGTTGAAATATTCGAAAGAGTTCATGGCACCAAGTGACTTTACTGCTTTTGCAGGCAGGATTAAAAATGATGAAGTGCTCAACTTTCTCTATGACCTTGGGGGAAAGGAAAAAATCTTTCGAAACAACTGGAGAGAGGTTGGAGTCGAGGAGTTAAAAGCGGCTCCTTTTCTGCCCTGGAAGAAGAAGCTCGACTTTATGGTTCTGTCGAGATACGATGAGTCGCACTGGGGCGGAATTGAATACATCCTGGGGTATAATCCGGCAATGCCCATATACTGTCCTCCCCTTACAAAGTTAGCCCAACTGAAAAACTTCAAGGCTATGAGTCGGGCACAGAGCTTGATCCCGCTTCTGCCCGGATACACTCAACTGACGCCAAGGGTTGGGGCATATGTTTCAACAATTCAGATGGAGTCAGGTGAAGATCCCAGATATGAGTTAGATATCGTTCTCAAAGTGAATGGAGGCGTGGCGGTTGTCGCCGGTGCGGGATTGGCGGAGCCTCTTGATCTGGTAAGGAATGTAAAGTCGGAGACCGGGGAGGATGTGCTGTATTATATCGGCGGCACCAATCTGTTTCTGGGCTTGAAAACCAAGGAGCTTTATTCACAAATGCGGGAGTTGAAAAAGATTGCCCCAAATATGGAGGTATATCCCAACTTCAATACATCCATGATTGCACATCAGATGATGAAAGAGGTATTTGAGGATAAATATCATCCCACTTCCCAGGGGTTGAAAATCAGGTTCAGGCCGAAGCCGAAGCTTCCACCACCACCGAAGAATTAGAGAAAATAAGCTCAAATGCCGATGTATGACATGAAATCATATTGATAAATAATCAAGCTTAATTGTTGCAAGGGTTTGTATGGATCGTGGTAGAAAAAGGCCGGTGAGTCTTAAACAGGTATCTATGGGTATCTTAACTTGGAACTTATGATGGAAGCGGAAAATGCAGAATAATAACGAAAAAAACATCAAAGAGGAGCCGACAGGAAAACAGGATTCCGATAAGGCAATCCCTCTAAAAAGAGAAAACAAGAATAATAAGGATATTGAACCCGGAATTTCGGGTGAATTAAGTTTGTCTGAAAATGATGAAAAGCAGGAACCTGAAGAAGAGACAAGTACCGGAATCGAGGAGAAAGAACCGGCACAGGATGATATAACCACAAAAGAGAATGAAGAAGAGAAGCCCGGACTTATCTATTGGATCCCTGCCGTGATTGTAAGTTTTGTTTTGTCCCTGATTCCTGTGTGGAATATCTTTGGCAAGATGAAAACCCATTATCTGGGAGGCGGAGAGCTTGAAGGATGGCTCTGGCGTTACTGGTGGTTCAAGCAGTTGATGGCTTCGCTATTAGCACAGACTCCCAAAAATTGGGGTTTAATCATTTATACATACCTGTGTGCCGGGAACTATCCTGAAACAGGAAATGTATTTGACTGGCAGACTTTCTCCATTGTACTGGAACCGATATTCGGAGATCCCGTATATTATAATGTAAAGATCATATTGATTCTTTTCCTCAACGGTGTCGCAGGGTATGCCCTGGCAAAGTACCTCACCAAAAAACCGGTTCTGTCTCTTGTAGGCTCGGCGGTTCTCATACTCAACCCTTATGTCATATATGAGATTGTCAACGGCAGACCCAGGCAGGCAATGCTTTTCACATTACCGCTGTTTGCAATGTATCTTATTGACAATTATCGTACACTGTCGTTGAAATCAGGCTTACTCGCAGGTTTCTGGCTTGGAATATCCACCGCCGTATATCTTTACTACGGGATGGCCTGTCTTTTCTTTGGATTGATTTTTATACTGATTCAGCTTTACATCGACCATAAGAAATTTACATTTACATTTGTCAAGTACGTCGGAGTAATATTGATAATTTTCGTTATAATCAGCGGACCCTTCTCCTTCAGGTATATCGAGATTGTGCTAAAGAAAGAACGACTGCCCGAGGTATCATATCAAAAGGATTTTCCGCCTCTGGATTTTCTATTGCAAAAAGGTGTGGAAGTTGACCCCAGAGACTCGCTGGGACAATCAATCCTACGCTACAGGTCGGATTCAACACCTGTTTTCTATCCATTTCGAATAGGATATTTGATCAATATACCAATAGTCATTTCGCTCATTGCATTTATAGCGATTATATTTGTCAGACCTGTTCCATGGTTTTGGCTGATATCGTTCCTGTTTTTCTATGTCCTTACACTGGGACCGTATTTGCGTTTCGGTTATGGTGAGGATAATTATGTTCGTATTGCATCGGGAAGACCCATCCCACTTCTATATGCCGTATTCTTCAAATACGTGCCTTTTTTCGCAAGGCTTTTCGCTCCGATTCGTATGATGGGCATGATGTATGTTGCTGTTGCTGCATTGGCAGCTATTAATCTGAAATTCCTTATCGAGAAATTGAGAGAAAAATTTGGGAGAATAGGGAAAATTGATTTCAGAATTGTGGGAGGGACGGCTATTCTGTTGATTGTTGTAGCAATTGTCATTCAGATGATAGCTATCGACCAGATACCCATGTCCGTTACCGAGAGAGTTTACCCGGAGATCTATGATGAGATAGCGAAAGAAAAAGGTCAGTTCGGAGTTATCGAGCTTCCATTCCGTCTCGGCGACTTCGGCAATTATTACCAGATGTACCATGGCAAAAAGGTTCTCTGGGGATGGACTTACGGAAGCATACCTCTTGGATTTCCAAAGAGCAAGGCCAAATATCTTGCAACCGTTGACTCTATTGAGGCAAACACCTTTGTGAAATATCTCGAGGAATTGAACCGGCAACCCACAAAATCACCGCTGTTCAGGGAGGCCGACCTGAAGAAGCTTGGAAAAATTGGGTACAGATATGTAATACTTCACGGGCGCGGTTGTGATGAGCTCGACCCGGAACATAGTGAGTCAGCATATAATTATTTTGTGCAACAGTTGACAAAATCTTTGGGTGAGCCTGTGAAAATCGGAACTGAAAAATGGAACTGGCAACTCCAGGGCATATACAGGCCAAAGCAGTTCTATAAACTTGTCGTTTTCAAGATTCCCGACTCCGATAAAAAATAAGTACCCACACTTCGCACATATGAATTTATTAAAAAGTAATAGATTTATTTTCAGGTGCTTTAAGGTAATAACAGGGGTTTTATGGTAATAACTTGAGTTTTAAAGTAATAATTGATGTTTTAAGGTGATAACAGGTGTTTTAAGGTGTTTAAGACAACACCACAATTTATTGTGGTGAAATGAGTGTAAACCCCACCACCACAGCGTCCTAACCACTTCAGTGGTTTATCTCATCGAGAAACCGTTGAAACTGTTAAATGGGAGGCGGGAGGTGAGAAGTTGGAGATGAGAGGTAGGTTTTAAAGCAAATCTCTTTTTACTGACATGAAATCTAACGACGAAAAAAAGAAAAAAAAAGAAAAAACAGGCTGGATATATATAATTCCCGCTTTAATCATCATCTCACTAATACCTCTTTTTACCCTGCTTTCCAGGTTTACAACGCATTATCCCGGCGCAGGCGAGCTTGAAGGCTGGATCTGGAGATACTGGTGGATGAAACAGATGCTCAAATCCGTTCTGAGCATCCATCCACTAAACCTAAAACTCCTCTTATATACATACATAACCGCCGGCAATTTCCCCGAAACAGGCAATGTTTTCGATCTGCAGACAATGTCGCTTATCCTTGAGCCTATATTCGGAGCGCCCACATATTATAATGTCAAGCTCTTCATAATCCTTTTCCTGAACGGGCTTTGCGGGTTTTTATTTTGCAGATACCTGACAAAAAAAACAATACCGTCGCTGGTGGGCGGTGCGGTTCTAATCCTCAATCCTTTCATCATAAGGGAGGTTTCCCACGGGAGAATTCGCCAGGCGATTCTATTTACAATACCCCTGTTTATTCTTTACCTCTTCCGGGCATACAGGGAAAGAAGGACGATTCCCGCCATATTTGCGGGGTTCTGGCTGGGAATAACCTCTGCGGTCTATCTTTACTACGGAATGGCGGCATTATTCCTCGGGTTTATTTTCCTACTGTTTCATATAATATTCGACAGGAAGAATTTTCACTGGAGCTTCCTTTTAAGGATCCTTGTTATACTGGTGATATTTGTCATTATATCGGGAACATTCTCATACAGATATATCCAGATGGCGGCTCATGGGGAGAATCTTCCCGAAGTCCGGTGGCTCTCCGACTTTCCGCCGATAGAATACCTCAAACCCGGGAATATGCGACCCTCCGACGATCCTGATCTCGCCAATTCGATGATGAGGTTCTACAGGGACGCGCCTCCCATCGACTATCCCGTCAAGTGGAATTACGAGGCGAACATCCCGATAGCGGTAACGGTTCTCGTCCTTATCCCTTTAATTTTCGTCAGACCTTTCCCCTGGTTCTGGTTTATCACATTTCTTTTCTTTTACATTCTCTCCCTTGGTCCTTACCTGCGTTTCGGTCCCGGGCTCAATAATTATATCATGTTTGGCGGAAAAGGAATTCCACTTCCTTATGTCGTTTTTTACAAGTATGTGCCTTTTTTCGCCAGGCTTTTTGCGCCCACAAGATGGCTTGGACTCGCCAGCGTGGCAATATCCGCACTGATTTCAATCAACCTGTCGTTTATGCAGGAAAAAATCGGGAATATTGTAAAAAGTAAAAAATGGCGGAATATATTCAAGCCCGCTCTTGCAGTAATTGTAATTCTACCTATAATCATCCAGATGTGGATAACACAGCAAATACCCATCCCCACAAACAAAATGGATGTTCCCTCCGTCTATCACAAAATAGCCGCTGAAAACGAGAGGTGCGCAGTGGTGGAGATTCCTTACGGAGCCGGAGATTATCCCAACTATTACCAAGTTATTCATGGGAAAAAGCTTCTTGGAGGATGGGCAAGTGTCCCGAGGGGATTTCCACAAAATTCATACGCCCGATGGCTTGCCGGGAGAGATGATCATCAGTTGAGATCCTTTATTGAATACCTGGATCAATTAAATAGGTTTGAAAGGGATAATCCTCCCGTCTTATCTGATTTTGATCTTGAAATGCTGAAAAAGCTCGGCTATAAATATATTATCGTTCATCAGAGGGGTTGTGGATGGATTAACGATCCTGAGAATGAACATTTTTTTGATTATATTGTGGCAAATCTTGAGTCAAAGCTTGGAAAGCCTGAGCTAACAACTGAAAATGTACCCCTCATGCAAACCGATAACAAGTCTCCCGTCGGGAAAGTGGCGATATTTAAAATTGAGGACTGATATTTTACTTTAGGTTGTTCGCTATATCATGTGGGTAAATATTTGGAGGATTAAAATTCACCGCAAAGAAGCAAAGAATACAAAGGCTTTTTCTTAATTCTTTGTGGTCTTTGCGGTGAATAGTTGATATTGGAGGAAAATTGATATACCCCATACAAGAAGCCTTTAGGAATTTGAGCAATTATTGAGGATTTATTTTATGAAAAAAAATGCATTGTCGGAAAAAGTGTTCAACATATTTATTTGTATTTTATTTCTTTGCCTTTCAATTTTACTCACGTCCTGTGCCAAAAAGAGGGCGCAAAAGACAATAGCACAGAAGGAATATGAGGAGAAGATTCCCGGTGAGATACGGGTAATGTTTGTAAGCCAGCAGTATGATAAAATAAAAACCACGCTGAAGAAACATCCTGACCTGGCAAAGAAAAAACTCAAGGACGGCTCGACACTTCTTCACGAGTCTGTGAGATCCGGGAGTGAATTTGGTGTAAAAATGATCAATCTTCTTGTTAATATGGGGGCGGATGTTAACGCAAAAGACAAAGAAGGTAATACTCCGTTACATCTTGCGGGGGACCGTGCAATTGCAGAAATTCTTGTAAAGAAAAAAGCAAAAATAAATCTTGATGGACATCATAAATGGTCTGCCTTGATGAAAGCGGCCTCCGGGGGTAAGGTTGGAATTGTCGAGTTTTTATTGGACAATGGCGCAGATATGGAGCATAAAGCCACAAGTGGCTGCACGGCTTTAATTATCTCTGCGATGGAGGGAAAAGTTGAAGTTGTAAAAATTCTTATATCAAAGGGAGCCGATTTGAATGTAATAAGCAAGGACATCGGCATTTATATGGATCAAAATATTAAGGAGCAGTCGAAATGGACCGCACTTCACTGGGCGGTCTATAAGGGAAATAAGGAGGTTGTGGTTCTCCTCCTGGAAAATGGGGCAGATGCCACAATCAAGGATAAGTATAACCGTACACCCAAAAAACTTGCGGAAGAATGCAAGCACAAGGAGCTTGTTAAGGTATTTGACAAGTATTCAAAAAATTGATTTATTATTACTATCAACCAATTATGAAAGGAAGACAAGTAGATGAAAGAATGGACTGATCCCTTCAACTCCTTCAATAGCTTGAAGGGGCTACTCTATCGGAAATGGATGGAGGGCATTATTGCAGGCGACTTTCTTCCGCCGGTGGAAGCTTCCATAGATCCGGTATTTAATTGTAACCTCGATTGTATCTGGTGTAACTCTCAGAATATACTGAAGAATCCTGATATAAATGTTCATATAATGTCCAGGGAACACCTGATTAATCTTTGTCGATTCCTGGCGGAGTGGGGAGTGAAAGGATTATGCTTTGCGGGTGGGGGAGAGCCTTTCATGCATCCCGACCTTGCGGAAGTGACGGAAATGCTGGGAGAAATGGGAGCGGATACCGCCTTCCTGACAAATGGAACATTGATAAAGGACCGGGATATCGAAGCTATGGTAAAATATAGCAGATGGATCGGAGTCTCTATAGATACGGGAAACCGGGAAAACTATGCCGTTATAAAGAAGACGAAACCGGAGTTGTTTGATGAAGCGGTGGAAAATCTGAGGAAAATGGTTGAAATGAGAAACCGGATGGGAAGCAACTTTGAGATTTCATACAAATACCTTATTTACCCGGATAATGCCCCGTTTATATATGAAGCGGTGAAACTTGCAAAGGATATCGGTGTCGATTATGTGCATATACGCCCGGCGGCGGCGGAAAATGTACTTGGAAGCACGGATTTTCATCTTCAGTTTCCCCTGGATTCAATCAATGAACAGATGCAAAAATCTTTTGAGCTTGAGGATGAGAATTTCCGTGTATTCGGGATTCGCCATAAATTTTCACCGTCAATGAATCTGAAGAGAAATTTCACCAGGTGTCTTGCCCCTCCGCTATTGATAAACTGCGGCCCCGACGGGCACGTATATCTGTGTGTGGATCATCGCGGAAAGAAGCAGTTCTCCATTGGCAAGCACTATCCCGACCCGGAAAACATTCTCACTTTCTGGGGCGGAGAAAAACACAGAAATATGATGAAAAATGTGAATCTGGACGTATGCCCCCGATGCACATTCGGTGTATATAATGAGATTATTGAAAAGACGATTATTGAAGACAGGATGTGTAGAAATTTTCCATGATATATTAGCGGATTCCTCATCTCAATTATTATAAATCGCCTCCGTCAGCCAACATTTCTTCTATCTGCTTCTTTAACGGTGGCAGATGGTCATTTACAATAAACCATATTATGTCAAGGTTAACCGTAAAATAATCGTGGAAAAGAATATGCTGGGTCCTTTCTATTTTTGCCCAGGACACTTCATTATTCCGGGATTTAAAATCCTTCGATATATTATAAGTTGCTTCGCCGACAATCTGAATCTGGTAAATAACAGCGCTTTGGATAAGCTTACTTGAATAAAACGATTCCTTCCCCGGGGCAGTGAAGTTTTCAATATTTATAATAGCTTTCCTTATGTCCTGTAACCTTTCCATATCGGTTCTCATAACCTCACCGCTTCCTTTAAAACCTGCTCCCTGATACTTTCCCTCAGTCCATCTCTCATTGCCACATCCACCTTATAGCCAAGAAGATCCTCCAGGTCGATCATAAACCCGGACAAATCAAACAGACTTCTTCCAGGCTCCATATCGATAAGGAAGTCAACATCGCTTTTTCCTCCAGCTTGCCCGCGGACAACAGAGCCAAATACGGCGATGTTGCAAACTCCATTCTTTTGCCCGATTTTCAGGATCTCTTCGCGTCGGGCTTTTATGTCTTCCAATGTTATCGGCTTGGAATAAGGCAGGATTGCTTCTACAAATGCCCTGACCTGGGCAACGGTGTCAAGGGGAAGCTTCTCTATGATTTTGAGAAGATCGGTTCGGATTGAGGAGTCATACATCAGGAATCGCCTCCGGGTGCATCTTTTTCTTAATAAGCATTTAAACACATTATTACAATTTCCCCCTCTGGAATCTCAGCATAATAAATACCAGACATTGAGTGTGAATAATTTCACAATAAAATCTTCGGGACTTACGCATTTCGTCAGTGTCATCCTGAGCGGAAAACCAGCTACCTTACTTTACTGGATCAACCTTGGCAAGAACGGATTTCACTTTCCTCCGATGCAATAAATCAGCGAAGGATCTCCCGCAAACGAATCGTCCAGGTTGTCATCCTGAGCGGAAAACGATCTCCTTGCTTTACTGGATCAACCTCGGCAAGAACGGATCTTACTCACCTCTAATGTCTTTCACAGCGAAGGATCTCCTCTTCTGGCTTCTCTCTCAAACCAATCATCATTCATATTGAGACATTTTCCTCCAGACCACCGGGGATCGAGATTCTTCGCTATGTGAGACTTCGTAGATCAAGACAATCCCGTATTTCAGAAAGTCATCGGAGTAAATCAAGTTTCTCGTATTTCGCTCAGAATGACAATTTGCGTGCCGGGAAAACAAGACCGATTCTTCATTTTGCGTAAATCATAGTCTATTCCTCCAACAATTCCAGCAATTTATCTTTGGAGTCCTTATCCCTGCAAGCCTTTCCAAGGCATCGGTCATCGCCGGATAATTCACGGAAGCAATTGTGACATTGAGAGATTTCCTTTTCTCTGTAGGAGGGATGTCTCATCCCGATTCCCTCCTTCTTAAAGTCAAGTGTCCGCAATTTATTCAACATCTCTGATTCATGGAATATTGTGTATAAATCCTGGTTTCTCACATTGCCAACGCAAAATTCCGGGAAAGAAAGGAGATGGCAGGGAAAGACCGAGCCGTCAGGATACACGGTGATATATTTACCAACGCCGCAATTCAGTGTTTCTCTTCTATCGCTTTTCAACTAAAACTCAAATGTCTCGTACCAGAATTCAGAGACTATTCTCAAAACTTCCTTATCTCGTAAAATAGCGAAAGAGGATCAGCGGGTTTAAAAACCCGCGCTACGTTGCTACAATGACATAATAACTTATGGTGCGTAGATGTCCGATACTATTCTTATCTTCTCTACGACGGTTCTTATTACTTCTATTTTTACTTCCTTCTCCTCGTCTGTCTCTTCATCTTTTTTCTTTATCGTCTCGGTAACTTTCTGCCGGGACATTTCGAGTTGGTAGGAGTTCATAACGTCGGCGGATTCGGAGCCGAACATGTCGAAGTATATCTTTTTATTTACCCTGTTTTTCCAGAAATAGCTTACGGAGTTGTATGTATTGAATTCGTAATCCGCAAATATCATACGGCAAATATCTTTCCACACACTCCAGTTTTTCTTCAGGCTCGAACGGGTATATGATTTGGATTTCTTTATAACATTGGGGTTGTCCAGGGGATTTGCATTTCTATAGAATTTCTTTATGATAATTGGTTTTCCTGAAGGTACAAATGAAAATGCGCCGGCGGCGGATCTTGTGGTTTTCAGGAATGTGAGAACATCAAAAAGAGGAGCCGAGGAGCATCTCGTTTTTCCATCCCGTATCAATACAGGCTCGATATTCCCTATGACTATGTTGTTCTTTCCTTTACCCTTGAATGTTTCCAGTACCAGGAGCTTGATTGATTTAACCGGTGGCTGGGTTGAATACAACAAAACCAGATCTTTATGAGGCGCACCGTCCAATCGGCGGTTGTATTCATGAACCTCTGTTTTTAATCCGGATGCTGAAGGCTTTTGAATGATGACCTTGAACCTTTTCAATCTCGAATATTCATAAAATCTTTTTGTGGAACGCCCGAATCCCGGGGCGATTCTAAGGGCAAGAAGTCTGGCGGGCTTTGTGAATGTGAATTTTATCCATTCCCCTTTTTTGGGATTAAACTTGTTCGCCGCCATCCAGGGAGTGTTGGGATTCCCGTTGAAGGCTTTACTCGGAGTGAATTTAATGTCGTCGTAATCGTCGCAATATGATGAGCATGAGACCACTCCCGCCGCTCCGTTCACGGTCATGCCCTGTCTCTGCTGTGCATACCCGTTGACTGTGGAAACAGTAAGGGCAAGCAATATTAAAACAAGAATCAAGTAATTCTTTCTTTTCATTTTTTCCTCCCGTTAAATAAAATGATTCCAATAAACCCATCACGAATGAGTGACGGCTGAAAACTTACAATTTGTTTCGTCATTTCTAATTTAAATTTCTAAAATGACTTTTGAAAAATTCTTTGAACCCGGAATAAAACCTTCCATAAATTGTAGAATTATTTTGGTAAGTTATAATCGAGGTTGGAAACCTCTCTTGCAGTTGGTTCAAATGTATGTAAAATATAAAGGAGGACACTAAAAATGAACAAGAAATCGGGCTCGAAAATTTTCATTTTATTATTTCTAACGGCGGTGATAATACTCATGTGGGCGGGCGTGGCGCAAAGCAGGACACTAAGGCGTTCGGATCCCGTGAAGAGCTTTGTTTCACAATGCACTTTCTATAAACTTGTAGTATATAAGAATATCACGATAATTCCGATAAAAGCGCCTGATAGATCAGTAAAAGGCGGGGTCTTGACGCTTGACGAGGCAATCTCGGCAGGAACTCTCACAGTGACGGAAGTAAGTAGATCGGGAAGTGTGAACTCCCTTGCCGTTACCAATAATTCCAGTAAACCTGTCTATATAATGGCCGGTGAAATATTGAGAGGCTCAAAGCAAGACAGAGTTTTGAAGGACGATGCCCTCATACCGCCGAAAAGCGGAAAGATAATCGTCTCCGCTTTCTGCGTCGAAAAGGGAAGATGGACATATAAAACGGATAAATTCAAATCCGATAAACAGACTGCAAACATAAGTGTGAGACAGATGGCGAAAGCGTCAAAATCACAATCCGCCGTATGGGACGGAGTGGCAAAAACCAATAAAAGATTCAAAGCCAAGGAGTCCGGATCCCTTGCAATGTCATATAATTCCAAAGAGGTAAAGAAACAAAAGTCCCTGTATAACTCAAGATTGATTAATATCCCCAAAAAATACCCAAAAGCAAACGGTGTGGTTGTAATCATAAACGGAGAAGTTCTTGTAGTCGATGTATTCTCCGACAGAGTGATATTTAACAAGCTCTGGAGCAAGCTTTCAGCTTCATACACCCTGGAGGCGATCAGCAGGAATAAAATGCCATATTCTGCGTCCAGTGTATCACACAAGAGACTTGCAAAAGAGTTTCTCACCAGGATAAGACAGGCGGATATTACATATTCAAAATCCCCCGGAACCGGGAAGCAGATAGAGATTAGCTCACTGCAAATAACCGGATCGGGACTTTTATACGCAGGCTCGCCCCTTCACCTGGATGCCTTCCCGAGACCTCCCGTGACAAAACAGCAAAAGCCCATTCCGCAGTTGCAAAGAAACTATACGCCGAACCAGCAGCAGCAAAATAGATAGGCTTTATTGTTTATTAATCACCGCAAAGACCACAAAGACCACAAAGAATTTAAAAAGGTCTTTGTGTTCTTTGCAGATTCGCGGCTAATTTTGTCCTCTGCGAACTCCGCGATCTCTGCGTTGAAAAAACCACCAACTTCCATTTATCACCAATCAAGGGGCTTCGCAAGAATCTCTCTTATCTTCATTCCGAACATCTCGTTCGAGGGCATCGCAGATATAATTATAACTGTGTCCGCGCCTCTGCCTGTGCCGGACACCGAGATAACGTCATCGGGCGGGATAAGTCCCGCATCACACGCCATGGCTGCTATTTCTATGCAAACCTTAGTTCCCTGTCCAAACATTCTCCAGGAAGAACAGCATACGTCTTCCTGCGAGAAACCGAGATTCTTTTTTATGGACTTGCCCAGGTTCCGTGTAACCATTGTGCCGGTGAGAACTTGGATCCCGGCCTCTTTCATCATTTCGCCTGTCTTTTCCCTGAACTCTTGAACGCCGGGAGTCTTGAATCCCGTGTTATGCGTGACTACTACAATATTCAGGTCGGGATTTTTCTTCTTGTATTCAAGGGCTTTCTCGGCAGTGTCGCCAAGTGACGAAGCGATTACCACATGTTTTATTCCTCTTTTCGCAGCCTCGGAGAATGCAATCTCAAGTGATTTATCAGTGTTATGATGACCGGCTTTTTCAAAATACATGTTATATCATCCTTTCTTTTATATCATTTTTCAGGTTGGAATCCCGGGGTGGTCTGAGTGCTTAGTGTCAATTGTTCAAGCCATTTTTTGGATCCCGAAACAAGTTCGGGATGACTTATTGGACAACTCCGAAGGGCGACGCTCCAAACATTGGGTATTTAGCCATTTTAAAGTGGACTGCATCTGTTTTGGAAACCACTGAAGTGGTTAAATCAAGTAAAAAGGGGTGGTTGCGCCCTTTCTTCCACCATAATAAATTATGGTCATCGCACTTCTTGCATTAATAAACCGTGGTATTGTTCTAACTTCCACTTATTAATAATTGTGATTTTTTACCAAATACTTATAATACCCTTTTCTTGTCATGTGAGTTCCTTTTGTTTAATGCTGTTGAGATCACCTGCAATCCCTATCTCCTTCTCCGCCATCTCATACAACTCACTCAAAAGTCTTCATCGTATAAAAAGAACGAAGGCTTTAACAGCCTTCGTTCTAAAACAGAATTTCCTATATTATGAATTCATTATCTGTCTTTTGTGCTCCAGGATCCGCTTGCTCCTGTGCTTGTAACGGTTCCTGTGTATGTGCCTGAGGTATAGTAATTTTCAACTATGCCGGAAACGGTTCCACCGGAGGTTACTGCGCCGACTCCTGCGCCCAGACCTGTTGATGTGCTATCAAACAGAAGAATTACTGATCCTTCGTTTCCAATTGCGGTCAGTGCGCTTCCAGCGTCCTCACCTGTGAATGATCCATTATAGCCACCTGCGTAGCCTGATACTGTGGTGTCGGTTGTCTGAAGCGTGCCACTGAATGATGCGGCGCTTGACACTCCATTGATTGTGACCAAGCCTGAAACTGTGCTTCCTGTTACTGAACCTGTGAAGGTTCCTGTTCCTCCGTCGGTTGCGCCCCATGTGCCTGTGAATGCTCCATTTGCATTGATTGTGCCATAACCATAACCATAACCGTTCAATTCGACTCCATGGACGAGAATATAGCCATTGGAGCAGATAATGCCAGTGAATGTTCCGGTATTCTGATCTTCACCTATGAAGTTTCCTGAATATGTTCCTGCGTAGCCGGATACTGTTGTATCTGCTGCCTGTTTGGTTGCGGTCCAGGATCCTGTATAAGTCTGATCTCCATCATTGCTACTTCCGCCGCCACATCCCATTAATATAGTGGTGAAAGCCAGTACCATAAGAATGGCGATAACCTTGAATGCTTTGTTTTTCATGTTTTGCCTCCATTTTATTTTGTTTTACTTTTTTAGTTTTTGCCTTTAGTTTAATTAAATCGATAATTGCTTTGTGATTGCAGAGTTGGCAAAAAAATAAGAAGAGCAATCACTGCAGCATAATATTTTTACATCACCCCCCTGTAAATCTATAAAATAACTTGTAGGGGTAATTTGATAATTCATCGTCTTTTTCCTTCCTTGAATCCTTGAATCATGGAAATATTTGAGATGCCATTTCCGCATGTTGACATTCGCTGTTATATAACCTATTATTAATAAATATTAATATATAAGAGATTAATATGATTAACAGTCTTTAAAACATTTGAGAGGAGTGAATTTTGGATCCTATCAATCCCGGATTTGTCAAGGATCCCTATGATATGCAAGAAAATCTAAAAGAGCTGATGAAGCAAAAACTGGATCCGCTTCTTATGGATATAGTTAACCAGAACCCCGCAACCGTACCGATTATTATCCAGACGATTGACGGCTTGAAAGATGCGGACAGAGAAAAGGTTGATGGATTAGGCGGTAAAGTGAAAGATGATTTGTACATTATCAATGCCTTCTCGGCTGATATGTCCACTGATGCCATAGTCGAACTTATCAAAGAGTCAAGAATTATAAAGGTTTATTATGACGCTGAGGTAAGGGCGGTTTAAAAGGAAGTTGGAAATTAGAGGTTAGAAGCTGGAAATTAGAAGTTGGAAGAGAGGGTATCGAAAAAGCCCTTTGAAGGCGGTAATAGTCAGCTTAAAATTCACCAGGAAGCCACAACTCGGGAAATGGGAAATGGGAAATGGGAAATGAGAAGCGAGAAACGGGAAAAGGAATTACCGTCTCCCGATTCTCACATCCCGCCCCCAGTACAAACAGAGGACACGAAGTTTTTTATTTTTTAGATTCTTCGTGAACTTCGTGAACTTCGTGAACTTCGTGAACTTCGTGAACTTCGTGGCTTCGTGGTGAATATGTGTTTTTTCGACATTCTCAAGTTGTAGATTAAAAGAAATATAGCTTCAATAAAAGTAACTATTCAATAAAAGTAACTATTCAATAAAAGTAACTATTCA
>JAIORV010000164.1 GCA_021107945.1 Vulcanimicrobiota bacterium
TGGTGGTGGGATCTGAATAGGAATAAATATTTTTGACAGGAAACATGTACACCCAAATCAATAAAGCGCTAAATATCTCTCGATCTCCCAGTTGTGGACCTTTTCATTATAAAGGTTCCATTCCATTTTTTTCACATGCACAAACTGGTTGAATACATGCTCGCCAAGCGCTTCTTTCATGAGATTACTCTTCTCAAGGTTTTCTATTGCATCTAAAAGATTTCTCGGGAGTAATCCGATGTTATGCTTTTTTCTTTCCTCCGGATCCATTGCAAAAATATTCTTATCAACGGGTTTTCCCGGGTCAATCTTTTGCTTTATTCCTTCCAGGCCGGCTTTTAACATCACGGCAAACGCCAGGTATGGATTGCAGGATGGATCCGGGCTTCTCAGCTCTACTCTTGTCGCTTTTTCTCTTATGGCGGGAACCCTGACAAGCGGCGAGCGGTTTCTATGCGACCATGCTACATAGACCGGCGCTTCATAGTCGGGGACGAGTCTCTTGTAAGAGTTGACAATCGGGTTTGTGATTGCAGTAAACTCCGGGGCATATTTCAACAAACCGCCTATATAGTGAAGACACACATCGCTCAATTGGTATTTACCGTCAGGATCGTAGAATGCATTACTCTCATTTGTAAACAGAGACTGATTTGTATGCATTCCCGATCCGCAAATGCCATATATGGGTTTGGGCATAAATGTTGCATGAAGAGAATGACTTAGAGCGACGGTTCGGACAACCATCCTGAATGTTGCCAGGTTGTCGGCGGTTGTCAGGACGTCGGAATATGAAAAGTCAATTTCATGCTGACCGGGAGCGACCTCATGGTGGGATGCTTCGACCCTGAATCCCATTTGCTCCAGGTATTCCACCACATCTTTGCGCGCGTCCTCTCCCCTGTCTATGGGCGACAGGTCAAAATATCCGCCCTGGTCATGAGTTTTTGTCGTCGCCACTCCATTTTCATCCAACAGGAAAAGGAAGAACTCCGCCTCCGGACCCACCGCCATCGTGTAACCCATATCTTTGGCTTCCTTTATCATTCGCCTCAATACACCGCGGGAACATCCGGAAAAATTGCTTCCATCAGGATTATATATATCGCAAATAAGTCTTGCCACCTTATTCTCTCCCTTGATCCATGGAAAAACAACAAATGTTGACGGATCCGGTCTAAGGAACATATCTGACTCTTCAATCCTGGCAAATCCCTCGATTGAAGATCCGTCAAACATAATTGAGCCGTCCAGTGCCGCCTTTAAATCCTGAACCGGTATCTCAACATTCTTGTTAACCCCGGTGAGATCCATAAACATCAACCTTATAGATCGCACTTTATTTTCTTTGGCAAGCTCGAGTACATCATCTTTCGAAATTGTCTTTCTTTCCATAAATAATCATCCTTTCGTGTGAGGATATCGTAAAACCTCAAAATCCCGGTTCTTGAAAGTCGCTATTTCACCGCAGAGATCGCTGAGGTCGCAGAGAACTTATTATATCGAGAGTTCACCGTTAATAAATCGCATCAATTTTCAAGCATTATCCGATACCATTTTATGCCGGCGATAAATGGACTATTTCCCCGGCAAAAAGCTACGATGCGGCAATTACAGAATTCCAAATGCATTCTTAGGGTTTAGGACAACACCCGATTTCAATCGGGTGGCGGGACGACGCCCCAAACACTGGGTACTTAACCGTTTCAACGGTTTCAATTAATCATTCCACACACCATCTCTCTGTGCCCATTCCTTGTATTCATCCAAAAATGATTTCTCCTTATGATGTTCTTCCTGGTTGTGAATGTATCGTTTAACAGTATCCAACCGGGATATACTTATAGAAAATGCCCCAAATCCTCTTTGCCAGCGGAATTTCCCTTCAAGAAGTCCGCTATTGTTAATCCAATGGGACGATTCGCCTTTTAGTATTTTTGAAATATCTGCAATCGTTTTATTAGAAGGCAAAGATAATAAACAGTGAATATGCTCAGGCTGGATGTTTAATTTTTCAATTGAAACTTCCATTTCATTGGCCCGGGATACAAGATGTTCAAAAAGCTTGATTCTCAGTTCTTTGAATAAAATCCGTTCATGGTGGAAAGTCCCCCATATCAGATGAATCCAAATCTTCACATGAGAATGTATTGCCATTTGTCTGCTCCTGTTCTGAAAACCACTAAAGTGGTTAAACCAAGCGAAAAGGGGTGGTTATGCCCTTCCTGTCACCATAATAAATTATGGTGCTGTCTTAACTTCCTATATTAACGCCATTCTTGACCGATAAATTATAGTGCTGTTCTAAAAAGTCAATTGATGCGTTGTTCTAAAAGGCCAATTGGGATGTTGTTCCAAAGGCCAATTGGGATGTTGTTCCAAAGGCCAATTGGAGTGTTGCCCTGTACTCTTGTGAATTTATTTTGACCTCAACATAATCCTCCAGAAATGCCGGAGGCAGTTGCCTCTCGGCTACCCATGTGATGACGTTTATTTCAAGAGAGTATATGATATTTTTAAGACAACACCCGTATTTTAATCGGGTGATTAGAAGCCTATAAAACCTACCTCCCACCTCAATTTTAACCGTTTCAACGGTTTCTTGATGAGATAAACCACTAAAGTGGTTAGGACGCTGTAGTGGTGGGGCTTACGCTCATTTCACCACAATAAATTGTGGTGCTGTCTTAAATACCTTAAAACATCTGTTATCGCCTTAAAACACTTGAAATATATCCTATTACTTTTCAACAAATTCACACGTGCGAAATGTGGGTATTTAATAACTATCCACCAAACTTTCACAGGAAATATCATATTTCCTTGTTTGTGAAAACCTTCACAACTTTATTAAAAAGGAGAATTGATCTTTTCAGGGAATTTTTTTATAGATATATATAAAGAAGGGATGGTTGTTTCATGTCCACAGAAACCGTTTTCAATGGCTCACAGTTCCTTTTTATCAAACCGGGAAAGAAAGCTTGCAAGGTTGTTCTTGAAAAAGATGGAGAGAAAAGGAATGTTTTAATTGACAAACCCACCGTGCTTTCGAAGTACAAGACTCAAATAGCTGTGAAGGGTTCAACTCATTTCAAAGAATTCTCATTGAATATGCTGAAGTTATCGGCGCTGGTTACGGACAGGAAGGTCTATAAACCCGGCGATGCTGTCGAGATTTTCGCATTTCTACCACAGTATTCCGGCAGGAAGGTGAAATTCGAAATTCACAGGAATGACAAGGTTTTCACAAAGGAAGAAATTGAGATTGACGATGCGGGTATGTTCAGGGATAAACTCAAAGACCTCAACGACGGCGCATATGCTTTGAAGGTCTTCATGGAGGAAAAGGAGATTGCCGACTGCGAATTCACGGTTGCTGAATATTCTCTCTCCTTTATGCGCGCTTCTCTCGTTTCACATACTTATAAAGATCAGAACCTTTCATTTTCACTATCTATCCTCATGGGCGATATTCCATACGACGGTGAGTTGAACGCGGGACTATTCTGTGGATTCTGCGAGATTGTAGTGGCGAGCATCAAGATCCAATCGGAAAAGGGAAATGCAAACGGAGAATTCTCACTTGCGGGGCATACGGGTCCGTTCACCATTGTCATTACGACTCCCGACGGTGAATCCGCCACGGTATTCCTTCCGGGGACAAAATCGGATGTGAGGGACACCGTGAGGATTTCTCAGGCAGGTGAAATAATCGAGGGAGGACTCCTTCCATCAGATTCATTGCCGCAGAAGGTCAGGGGAATATATTACGGAAGTGTCGGTGTTCAGACAATGCCTGTAACACTTGAGAATATGGCGGGCAAACCAACGGTGCTGCATGTCAATCAGGATATTGATCATCTTCTTCTTAATATTTATTCTCCGCTTGACGATAAGTTTTGGGAAATCGAGAAGAGAAATGTCAGGAAAGATGAAAAGCTTGATCTGGATATCCCCTACCCCATATCAATTTTAACTATCGGCGCAATCGGAAGGGATTGTTACGAGACCTACAGCCTTCTTTTTAATCCCGAGAATATGGATCTGGATATAGAAGCTGATGAAAAAGTCAAACCCGGCGAAGAGATTGATATTCTGGTTAAATCAAACAGAAGCGGGAAGCTTATGCTTGTCGTCGCCGACTCACGCCTTGAGAGGGAAAATCCCCTTGACAAACTGGCGGAAAACACATTCAGAAATATCAAGTTAAATATTGCAAAATTTCATTCGGGAAAGGTGGAGGAATATTCGCCGGTCGTCCGGGGACCGCAGTTGGATACAAGATATATGTTTGCAGGGATGGGAGGCGCCCCGGATATAATAGAGTCAGACATGGGAATGATGGCGTTTGCATCTGCGAGCATGGATTTGGCGGAAACGATGACACTCCCCTTGTCTATGGATGTTGATGAATTTGTTGATTCTCAGGCTGATGAAGTGGAAGAAGAGAGCAATATCACAACCACTCGCATGGATTTTCCCGAGCTTCTGTTTGCCGACATTATCGAATTTGATGGGAGATTTGAAAAGAAACTAAAATTAGGAGAGCAAATCGGCGCATTCACAATATTTGCCTTTTTGATTGACGGATTCGATTTCAAATCGGCAAAAAAACAGGTGCAGACTTCCCAGGATGTATATGTGGAGTTGGATGTCCCGGCTCTCTTATCCCCCGGAGATGAGATAATGGGAAAGGTCTATGCAAAATGCCCCGATGAGGGAAAATTATCGGTCAGAAGTGCGCTTACATCAATTGAAGAGGAAATAAATAAAATCGGAAAATTTGAAATTTTACTCAAATCCGCAGGAGAGGTAATGGCAGAGTTGGATTCACCTATGGGAAAAGACATAACAAGCAAAACGATTCTACCCCCGGGCAAGGAGAAGATAACGACATCAAACCTTGTATGGCTGAAACCCGAAGAAAGCGTCAGGGCTGAAAAGATAGTAGTATATCCTGATGTGGGATTCTTTATAAAAGATGCCACAAAATCCCTGGTAAAATATCCCTTTGGCTGTGCGGAGCAGACAAGCGCCAAGCTCTATGGACTGGCGCTGGTTTACAAGGCAATCAAAAATAATTCGATAACGAATGGAAACAGGGATGTTAAGAGATTTCTTTACCAGGGCGCGGACAGAATGAAGTTGTTTTTCAGGGGTGGAAAATTCAGCCTCTGGGAGCACGGAACGCCGGAGACATATGTAACGATACAGGTTTTATCAAATCTCCGTGCCATCTGGAAAATGGGTATAGAAAATGTCGATGAAATGATCAGCGAGGCTGTGAATAGCCTGAAGAATGAGAAGATAAAAGATAACGGTCTTGTAATATATAACGGTGATTTTGCAGGAAAGATGAAGACTTTAAAAGATGCGGTCTGTTTTTACAGGCGCGGAATTGAGGTCGAAAAGGCAATAAAGATGATCCGGGAAAAAGTAATTGTAAAAGGAAATATTGCCTACTGGGAAGACAGTGCTTGCTGGAGCGGGAAAACAGAAGCGACATGTCTTGCTCTCCAGGTTGCCCAAAAAGAGGACCAGGCGCTTTTCGAGAAGGGCTTTCGTTTCATATCCTCAAAGCTCCAAGACGGCAGACTTTACTCTACATCTGACACATGCGCATTCCTGGAGATGATGAATTCACTTGAAAAGTCCCCGGCAAATAAAGTTATACTGGATGGTAATGAAGTTAAATTAGATACGGTAATGACAGGCAGGGAAGTAACCGCGATAGAAGAGATACTGGTAAGGATTGATGGCGAGAAAGAAGTGGATTATTTATCTCCCCGATCTGATTTTGATGGCGAAGTTAAAATTGAAAGGACTTCTCTGAAAACCGGAGAAAAGACAAGCTTGTCAATAATCCCGAAAGAAGAATCGATTGCCCCTCTCACGAGGATATATCTTCCCGGCAATGTGGCGTGCCTTCAATCGGGAGCGGGGATACAAAAGCTCTATCTTCCGATAAAGGAAAAATCCCTGAATCTTGAAATATATGGGATAAGAAAAGGTAGAGGTAAACTCAGGGTAGTACTCCATGATATGTACAACGAGGAGAAAGTGGGTGTGCTGCCCGGATTGAGTATAAATGTACACTAATCACCCTGGTGGCGGTGAACCTAAATATTTATAACAGGAGGTAAAATAATGACAGAAAATTCGGAAAGTGATGTCCGAGCGGAAGTAGCTGATCAGCAACCCGAGAAAAAGGGCGGATCAGGTTCAATTATTGCAATTATCCTTATCTTGATTATTATTGGCGGATTGGCCTATTTCTTCCTTTTCAAGAAAAAAGGTGTAACGGGGCCGGAAATGGGTTCGAACCTGGACCTGGTTCCTCAGAAATGTTCAATGTTCATACAGTTTGACACTGGCAAACTTGATGATCAGAAGATGAAAGACGACATGTGGACAAAGATAAAAGATTCACAGGCATTCAAAGAGGCAATGGGGAAATTAAAAGAGGAAAACGTTGACCTTGAAGAAGATGTGCTTTCATGGATTGGTGAGCAAGTTTCAGTTTCCTATTTGGAACCGCCTGGAACTGCAAAGACAGCCGGTATGAAAAGGGATGCCAAAAATGATCATTTCATATTGATTATCGGCCTCAAGGACAAGGCAAAAGCCGAGGAAAAACTCAAGGAGTTAAGAGAAAAAGGCAAAGCTAAATTCACGGAAGAGAAATATGAGGGAGTTACTATCTGGAATCCTGACAAGGAAAAGACCCCTTCTATGGCATTTGTCAAGGGAATGCTCGTACTGGGAAATCAACCCGAAGATATCAAGAAGAGCATTGACACGGCAAACAAGAAGAACCCCTCAATCAAGGAAAACAAGGATTTTACATCGGTATTGGAAAAATTGCCGGCACGTTCAGCATTCCTGATGTATATGAATTTGGCAGAACTTGCAGCAGCCGAAGCGGCAAAATCTAAACAGATACCGCGAAATCCAGAAGCTGAGAAATTACAAAAATCCCTTCAGGGATTTGGATTCGGAATCGCCGTTAAAAAAGGTGACATAGTCGGCCAGGGCTTCATAGGATTAGACAAGAACTCCGAGAGCGGACTTATCCAGGGATTTTTCGCCGCAAGACCCACTATGGGAGCTCCTGAATCCGCAAAGTTATTCCCGAAGGATACCACATACTACAATGCATTTGATGCAAAAGTAGCATATAACGCATTCATGAAACTTTCAGAAGGAATGCCCGGCGGTTCTGTCAAGATGGAAGAGAACAAGAAACAGATGAAAGCGACAATGGGAGTTGATCTTGACAAGGATATAATTGAAAACTTTGCAGGCGAGATGGCTCTTTCAATCGATTTTACAAACCTCATGCAGTTCCTGATGAAAGGACCCGCATCGAGAATGCAAAATCAGCCGTCACAAGAGGCAAGAATCCTTACCAAAATTGCCAACGACCTGACCAAGCATAGTATGGCAAATAATGACAAACTTCCTGCAAAACTGGAAGATATTGCCCCCGGTTACATGAAGATGTTTCCACCTGCCCCGGCGGGAATGGAGTATTATTATGTAAGTGAAGATGATACAGGACATTTCTTGATTGGATATACATCGGATGGCTCAAACGTATCGAGCAAATATCCAAAGTATGATTCAGACCTGGGCTTACAGGGCGAAAAATCGACTGCAAGCGCACCGAAACAACAAGCTCCTCCAATCGTTCTTGCCATCAAAGTAAAGGACAAGGACAAGATGAAAGAGGTCCTCGGAAAAATCATCAAAAAGCAAGGACCGATGTTCAAAAAAGAGGAGTATAAAAAAGTCGATATACTTGGCAACCCACAGCTAAAAGTCTGCGTATTCAAGGACTTCTTCCTGATGGGAATGGGACTTGGCGCCAATGAAGTAAAAACCATTATTGATAATGATATGGCGGAGGATAAATCACTTGCTTCAGACCCGAATTACAAGAAAATCAAGGGAAAATTGGGTCCAAACACATTAGGTGTACAGATGGTCAAGTTTGAAAAAATCCTGCCCGCACTTGAACTGGCTTCAGCATTCGCACCGACACAGGATCCAGGAGCACAGGAATCAAAAAAGGCTTTACTGGAAGCGATGAAAAAGTATGACTCACTCTGGACTTTCTCGGAAGCTACAAATGACGGAATAAAATTTGAATTTATCGTCATTGAAAAGGAATAAACTGTTAATTCTATAATGTAAAGGACGGGGAAACCCGTCCTTTACTGATTTATTATCTTTTAACACAAATCCAAAATGTTTAAACTCAAATGGCGACAAAAGAAAAAGATTCGACGAACAATTATGGCTTACCTATTCATGTTACCAGCCATGATCCTTTTGGTTGTTTTCACATTTTACCCCATTGTATATGGCACTTTTCTCAGCTTCTTTGATTACAACATGTTGCGCCATACAAGCGGTGGGGAACTTGCGCCCCCAAGATGGGTGGGACTGAAAAATCTCATCAGGGTATTCAAAGATCCATATTTTTATATTGCAATGAGGAATTCGCTCCTGTATCTCCTTGTCGTACCTGCGATTCAATTTATCTCCATACTTGTAGCAATCCTGGTAAACAAGAAGATAAAAGGTGTGACTTGGTTCAGGACAGCATATTATATCCCCGTTATCACATCAATCGTTGTAGTGGGAATTGCATGGAAATGGCTTCTTGGATCCGACGGTATCCTTAATTTCTTACTGGTTAAACAACTCCACCTTTTCTCGAAGGCGATACCCTGGCTCACAAACAGTAACCTGGCGATTTTCTCGGTGATGTTTGTCACACTATGGAAAGGTATCGGTTACTATATGATATTGTACCTTGCAGGGCTTCAGACAATACCCCCGGAATATGAAGAAGCTGCAAGACTGGACGGCGCATCGGGCTGGCAGGTCTTCTCAAAGATAACTATTCCCCTGCTAAAGCCCACAATTGCCCTGTGCGCCATAATATCTTGCATTTCCGCCCTTAAAGTATTCGGTGAGATCTTTGTAATGACAAAAGGTGGACCCGAAAACGGGACATTGACCATGGTTTATTATATATTTAACAAGGCCTTCACCGAGTTTGACATGGGATACGCGGCGGCGCTATCCCTGGTGTTGGCAGTTGCTGTTGCCATAATATCTTATGTGAATGTGGCATTTTTCAAGAAAGGAGGTTTGCAATACTACTGATGGAAGCTATAGACACAGGCTTTTTTGCCATTTATAAATACCTGTTTATAATTGCACTTCTACTGATAGGCGGAATATCCATTTTTGTAATACTGGGGATCAAAAAGGCTCAGCAGGAAAACAAGGAGTTGGCAAACATTCAACAAGGCCAACTGGACACATTAAAAGAATGCCTTGAAATTCTGAAAGAAATCCGCACCTGTAACTCTTCGGATAAGCAAGTTGTATCCGACAAACCGGATAAGTCAGATAAGTCCGACAAGTCCGATGAACCGGATAAGTCAAAGGAATCGGAGTCTTCCTGAAACATGAATATGCTATGATTTTTACACAACGAAGCCACGGAGCTCACGAAGAATATCAGAATAAGAACTCCGTGTTCTCCGTGGCTTTGTGGTAAATTTAACCTGACTCATACCACTTTCAAAATGCTTATTCGACGCCCCGACTTCCGCCCTCCCTTTTGAAGGGATATGAAAGAATTCGGGGAATATTGAGCAGGTTTCTGAGGAATGTAATTTTATTGGAGAATAAAATGAACGAAGAGAAAGCAAACGAGGGCACTTGCGGGAAGAAATTTGAAGAAAACATGGCCAGGCTCGAGGAGATCCTCCAGATAATGGAGAGAGGAGAATTGGGGCTGGAGGAATCAATCAAATATTTCCGTGAGGGATCCGGGCTCTATAAACTCTGCGAAAAAAAGTTAAAATCAGCGGAGGGTGAAATAGTAGTTTTAATGGAAGGCCTTGAGGGAGATGTTATTCAAAAACCCATCGAGGAAAATTTGTTTGAATAGGATTAATCTGTAGCTATCCACCCCGCCGGAATGTGTATTTTTTGCGAAGTAATTTTGGTTGATATTCAGATCCTGCATAATGAGACTGAATACATTCGAATTATGCAACCGAAAAAACAGGGGAATTATATTATTTCTTCGTGTCCTTCGTGCCTTCGTGGTGAATAACCAATACAAACTGACAAACCGGGAAGGAAACAGAGCAATTGAAATTGGAAAAATACATATCTGAAAAGCGTAAGATAGTTGACAAATGGATATCCGCATATCTGAATAACGGATCGGAGCATCCGTTGTCCGAGATATTTCGTTATAGCATGTCGGGAGGAAAGCGGTTCCGCCCCATACTTGTTATTTCAGCGGCCGAGGCCTGTGGGTTGAATGCAGAGAATGTTATTCCCGCGGCGATTGCAATAGAAATGATCCACAATTTCTCCCTTATTCATGATGACTTGCCCTGCATGGATAATGATGAATACCGCAGAGACAGGGAGACATGCCATAAAAAATTCGGTGAGACCGAGGCGCTCCTGGCAGGTGACGGACTATTAATCGAAGCTTTCAATGTTTTATCAAAAAACACAGAAAATTCCAACATATCACCCGGAGCAATATTGAAGGTCGTAGAATTATTTTCAAGGTCGGCAGGTCACCTGGGAATGACAGGTGGACAGGTTTTGGATATGAGATATCAGGGTCAAAAAAGGATAGAAGCAGAAGTTCTTGAAGAAATACACAGCAAGAAAACAGGCGCTCTTATAACATCCTCGGTTCTTGCAGGTGGGATTCTTGCAGAAGCTTCGAAGGATAGGTTTGAAAGACTGAAATTATATGGCGAGAGAATCGGCTTGACGTACCAGATTATTGATGATATTCTGGATCTTGGCGAAGATCATCAGACAATCAGCTTCCCTGCGGTATTCGGGCTGGAAAAGTCCAGGGAAATGGCTCGTAAGGCCACAGAAGAGGCCGTGTCGGCACTTGATATCTTTGATGAGAGAGCGGAGCCCCTGAGACAGCTAGCTGTTTATTTATTGAACAGGAGCTCGTGATATAATCGGGAGTCGGAGATCGGAGGCCGGATGACGGATTGCGGATGACGGATTGCGGATAACGGAGATTGGATAACGGATGTTGGAGGTGAGGATATCGAAAAACCTCAAAATTCCGATGTTTCCTTTTTTCTCGTTTCCCATTTCCCGCTTCCCGCATCTGTTTTGGAGATATCAATGTTTTTTCTCCTGTTATCCTCTGCGAACTCCGCGATCTCTGCGTTAAAAAAAACACTTAAGTTATCAAAAAGGAAGTCCTGCTAAAATGTCTGAAATATTTAATAGAATAAAATGCCCTGAAGATATAAAGAAATTTGATGATGAACAATTAAATCAACTTGCTGATTTTCTCAGGGATAAAATAGTAAAGACCATAAGTAAAACCGGGGGACATCTTGCCTCAAGTTTGGGTACTGTGGAAATAACCATTGCACTTCATTACATTTTTAATTCCCCCCATGACAAGATAATATGGGATGTAGGACATCAGTGCTATTCTCACAAACTTCTCACGGGTAGAATAGAAGAATTTCCCACGATCAGGAAGTATGACGGATTATCAGGATTCACGAAAAGATACGAGTCCTGCCACGATCCATTCGGTGCGGGACATTCCAGCACTTCAATATCCGCGGCGTTGGGTTTTGCCCGGGCAAGGGACCACCTTAAAGAGGATTACGAGGTAATCGCTATTATAGGTGACGGCGCAATGACGGGTGGGATGGCATTCGAGGCGATGAATAACGCGGGACACTTGAAGTCGGACCTTATAGTCGTCCTGAATGACAATGAAATGTCAATCGCCAAAAATGTGGGAGCTCTTGCAAAACACCTCAGTCACCTGAGAATGGAACCACATTTTGTAAAATTAAAAGACAGTTTTCGCTCTATTATAAAGCAGATTCCGAGAATTGGTACAACAATGCTTAAAAAGGCGGAGGAAATAGAAGAGCATCTTACTTATCTGGTTATACCCGGAGTATTGTTCGAATCTCTTGGATTTACTTATCTGGGACCCTTTGACGGCCACGATATTAAACTTCTCAACCAGACATTCAAGAGAGCAAAAAATATCAAGGGGCCGAAGCTGATTCACCTTATTACCCAGAAAGGAAAAGGTTACGAGCCAGCGGAGAAAGACGCCACTAAATGGCATGGAGCTATCCCGTTCGACATCCAGACGGGAAACGGGACAACACCCCTGGACAGGGATATTCCCCAGTATTCCGACGTATTTTGCGATACATTAATTAAACTGGCGGAAGAGGACGAGAGGATAATAGCAATAACAGCCGCAATGCCAGACGGGACGGGATTGAAGCCTTTCCAGGATAAATTCCCCGACAGAATTTATGATGTGGGAATCGCGGAACAACATGCGGTAACTTTCTCGGCGGGTCTTGCCGCCGCTGGAATGCGACCCTGTGCCGCCATATATTCCACATTCCTCCAGAGAGCTTTTGACCAGGTATTTCATGATGTTTGTCTGCAAAATCTACCTGTTGTTTTTGCTCTTGACAGAGGGGGAATTGTTGGCGAAGACGGACCCACACACCACGGGTTATACGATCTTTCATTCCTGCGAGCGATTCCGGGAATAATAATTATGGCTCCAAAAGACGAAAACGAGCTTCAGAGTATGTTTAAATCGGCGTTCGATTACAATTGCCCCGTTGCCATACGCTATCCCAGAGGCAAAGGCGTGGGAGTAAGGATGGATCCACCGGAAGAGTGGGAGACTTTACCTATCGGAAGAGCAGAGGTGCTTCACCCCGGTTTTGATCTGGCAATCCTTGCAGTGGGAAACATGGTATATCCGTCAATACTTGCAGCGGAAAAGCTAAACAACTACGGAATCAGGGCATACGTTGTGAACATGAGATTTATCAAGCCCCTGGACAAGGAGATTGTTGTAAAACTTGCAAGAGAAACAAAACACCTGGTAACGGCTGAAGAAAATACCCTTAGCGGGGGATTCGGTTCCGCAGTGCTTGAAGCCCTGACAGAAGCTGAAATCAGAGATTGCCTCGTGCAAACGATAGGACTCCCCGATATGTTTATCGAGCATGGGAACATGAATGTTTTGAGAGAAAAATATGGACTCACGTCGGATGGGATTGTCAATGTCGTAAAAAAATCAATGCAATTGGCCAAATAGAAGTTTATCCATCGGGACGAGGACGTCCCTCCTACAGTTCTAACATCAACACATCAAATCTATCCACGAAAAATCTCTGTGTCCTCCGTGGTGAATGGGAAACGGGAAAAGGGGAATAACGGGATTTTGAAGTTTTTCGATACCCTCACCTCCGGTCTCTGTTTTCAATAACCTCTGTGGTCTTTGCGGTCTTTGCGGTGAAAAAAATCCACCTTCCTTTATCCGGTTATCCCAATTTCCTCTGACCGGGGCCGTCGTACTCATAATCCAGGGGGTTTATTCTTCTCATGGGTTTTTGCCGGTCTCTCTCCTCAACAATATGGGTAAGTAGTCCGGGCATGCGGGCTATCATAAAGAACGCATTTCCCAACTCAGGATCGAATCCCATTTCGCAGAGAAGTGATGCTATAGCTCCGTCAACATTTATGGGTAGCTTTTTGCCTTTTATTTTTTCAAAAGCTGATTCCATCGCCTTCATCATTTTTGGATAATCCCCATAAAACCCAAGATTCTTTGCAGCTTCATACAGCTTTACCGCCCTCGGGTCATTCGTATGTATTCTATGACCGAACCCGGGAAGTCTTACTTTGTTGGCTATTGCATCTTTGACAACTTCTTCCGCTGCGGTCTCAATTGTGAGGTCATTATCTTCTTTCAGTTTTACCGCGGACAGAAGGACTTTCTGACAGTTCTGGATCGCTCCGCCGTGATGTTGATTTATTGACAGAATTCCACAGGCAAGCGCCTGGTTAAGATTGCCGCCGGTGGAAACGCATGTAAGCGCGGCGAGGGTTGAAGGTGGTGTAACGCCATGATCCATTGAGCTTACGAGGATGGTATCCATCATCTTGCCGAGTTTCCTGTCGGGAAGCTCACCTTTTAGCATCAGGCAGAGTCCGTCGGCGTATGAAATTTCTCCCATCAATTCATTTATCGGGTATCCGTGAACCATTATATTATTAGGCTCCACTTTTGTTACCGCTGTTTTCCAATCTTTCAACTTTTTTGACATAGAATATACCTCCTCTAATAGAATAGGGATAATGGAATAAGGATGATGGAAAAAGACAAATTACCGACAAGCGTTCTTTCCTCAGCATGCTCTGCGGTAAAATAAGACGTCTGAATAATCTATAGTCTCTTTTCAATATTCATTTCCCGGAATTCAATACATTTCCATCCTTTCCTGCAAATATTGCCATCGGAAAAAGGAAGTCTTTATCTGACATTGAAATTCAATTCAAAATGAAGAAAGTGGAGAAGAAAATATGTGGGAATATTTTTCTCAGAATGTTCAACAGATATTAATAGCAGCTCAAACTTCAGCGCATAAATTGGGAGTTGATTACATAGGATCCGAGCATCTGATGCTTGGAATAATTAGTCACCGACACAATACGGCCTGTCGTGAGCTAAAGGTTCTGGGTGTTGAGATACCCCATTTGAAAGAAATAATACTTCTTGAAATAAAGCGCGGTGACGGAACATCCGAGAACGGACTGTCTTTTTCTGCAAGATCCACAAGGATAATCGAAATCGCATTTGCCATCTCTCGGACATTGGAACAGCCTTACGTTGGATCGGAGCATATACTTCTCGGCATAATTCGCGAGGGAATCGGCAAGCCTGCACATATCTTAAAGAAAGAATTCGGGATTGACTTTAATACCATGATAGAAGAATTATATGGAATGGGCGATCTGAAGCTTTCAAACTTCAGGCAGTTTCATGGCGCGGTTGATAAGGGATTAAAAGAACTTGAAGAAAAATTCGAGGAATCATCCATCCAGAAAAAAGTTTTTGCCGGCAAAATTCGTGAGATATCGTTTTTGATGGATTATGTGGGGGATCTATGCAATTCCATAAACCGCAATGATCTAAAAGTAGAAGTGCTTAAACTGAAAGTTAAAGCTTTGTCTTCATTTCCTGGAGAATACCTGAGTGAGGATCTGGCGATAGGATTGCCCGCCGGTGAGTCGTCAAAAGTCAATTCCATCCCGCTAAAAAAATCTTCCGGTAATTCCGGAGATTTGCCGACAGAGATTCCGGTTGACGCAAGGCCGGTTGGTTTGCCCGACAATAGCGGATTGACAATCTCCATAAATATCAACGAAGATATAATTCGGAAAGCTATATTTGATGCCGTCCGCGAAACAACGGGAAAATAATCGGAGTTATTCCAACTTCCAAAAAATTAGTTAATGTCTTCAGGTGTCCCCATATTTTGGGCGGGTTTAAAAACCCGCGCTAAGTTAAAAGTGTTGAATTACCTCCACAAACTCACCTGACGGTGATCTTGCAAAGAAGAACGCCACTTTCTCATGTCTTTGAACTTCTTTATGAAGAAGTTTTGCGCCTTTTTTCTGAAAAGACTCGAAATCGGAATCTATGTCATCACTTAAAAACGCAATGTGCTTCAAGCCGTCGTTCATCATTATATCATTGCCGGTCGGCTCGATTACCTCTATTTTATCGCCGTCTCTTTCAAGAAGTATAATAACTATATGCATCAATTTTATTTCCTGGCGAAATGTCTCCTTGAAGCCTAGGAATTCCCGGTAAAAGTCAACCGTCTTGCCGGAATCTTTCGCCAGTATTGCTACATGATCCATCTTCGTTATTGCCATACCACACCTCCGTATAATTGATACTTGTCTAACCGGATGATTTGCTTGTTTAGATTATTTCTTCTTCAATTCACTCATAATCATTTCAGTAAAGTTCTTGCCCCCGGATCTCATGAGCATTACTTTCTTTGGAGAAACTTTGAATCTTCCCACCATGAATTTCAACTGAACAAGGTTTCTGACTTCCTTATCATAAAGGGTCATCTGATATTTCTTGTTGCTTCTCCATTTGTAATATTCCCTGTATGCATGTCTGTATGTTGCTGGAACCGAGTATCCTCCCACCTGTGTGAACAGCCTGGCCGAATTAAACTTAAGTTTTGCCATAATATCCATCCAGCTTATTGCCTTCACACGCCAATCACGAATTTTAAATGGATTTGTTCCCGTTGCCTGTGCAAGGTAAAGACAGACCGATACATCATCGGTATAATGCATATTCTGTCCCACGGACACCACTTTTATCTCGGGAGTTTTATAGTATCTACTCATCAGTTTGGTCATGGGTTTATCGACGCCATAAATCTTCCAGGGCTTATCGGTATGCTGAGCAAAAGATACAGTTGTCAACAGGGCAAATAGTATCAATAAAATAACAAATTTTTGTTTTTTCATTTTAAAACCTTCCTTTCGATCTCTTGAAATTTAGTTTTTCAAATTGATTTTCACTCTTTCATGAATTATTCCTTCTAAGCTGTGTCGGCAGGATTGACAACCTCAGGTTATAACAGGCTAATCAGAGGATTTTGGTATGTTTTGCGAAATATTTAAGACATGAGTTACGCAAAATGAAGATTGAATCTTGTCATTCTGAGCGATATACGAAAGAGTTACTTTATTCCGAGGCTGTTCTCAAAGACGTAATTAAGTTGATGCTCGTGATTAACATAGCGAAGAATCTCCACACAGGTCGATATTTGCTTTAAGAGATCCTTCGCTGAGTAATACATCGGAGGTATGCAAATCCCGTTCCTGAGAAATGTTTGTTTGTAAAAGTGGGATGATCGTTCTCCGCTCAGGATGACAGAATGCGTATATCTTGTTATGAATTAGTTTTAAGGGAAAATAAGTTAGATGAAAAGAAATCTCCTCCTGTTACTCTTTTGCATTATTATAGCAGGGATAATATCCTCTACTCTTTTATTCGGCAAAAAATTCCGCCGCTATGATGCGCATTCGATTAATTTTATCAATTCAAAAAAAGATATAGTCGAGGGAGTAATATATTTCCCATCCAAAAATAACAGTTCTCCCTGCCCTGCTGTTATTACCATTCATTACGGACTTCAAAACAGGGAGGCACTACAACCCACATCAAAAATGACGGCAGAAAACGGGATTGCAGTCCTTGAGCTTATTCTGAAGAAAAAAAGGAATATAGACGGGAGGGCAAAGACATTTGAAGATTATGTTTCCGATGCAAACGGCGCTGTTGATTATCTCCTGAAAAACAAGAGGATAGACAAGAATCTTATCTTTATATCGGGTCATTCAATAGGGGGAAATATTGCTTCAATGGTGGGTGATCGGAACAAAAAAATAAGGGGAGTAATTGCAGTCGGCTACCCGGTAAGCTTCGATCCCAACGCCCCACAGGGACTCTTGATGACGGCGGGTATTTTTGACGAGCTTCATCAGGCAAGTAAGATGTTATCCGCTTTTGAGGAAAACACGGGGAAAGATAAAAAGGGATCCATAGTTATCAACCCCAAAAAAATAAGAAAATTAATACAACCGGGAAAACCCGACAGAATTTATTTCATGTCATTTCTCAGCGATCACTACATCGAGCCAACTGATCCCGATATTGCTTCAGCCGCTATAGAATACATAAAATCGTATGAAGATGCGGATTATAAGGTGAATAACCCCCCGGAAGGTTCCCGTCATTCCTCTCTTTATTACATAATCTCGATACTCACAAGAGATTTATTATTCCTGTCCGTTCTTTTTACATTTTCCGCAGGATTTGTCGGAATTTTGTATGGTGAAGTATTTATGAAAAAAATACCTCCCGTCCTTTACCGGAGAATTTGTTGTATTGCAGTGATAATATACATCCTTGTCCTGGGGTTTGCACATAAACAGACGGAGCATCTCATCGACATATATATTCTTTCTCCAATTTTCCTATCACTCATTGTTGTCAACCATTTCAACCGAAAGATGGAAAAAAGAGGTTATGGACTGAAAAAGCAACCGGCAGAGGCGATGGGGATATTCTTCAAAGATGCCGTCAAAGTCCTTATATTTATTGCCATGTTTTACTTCTCATTCATTGTAGGATTATATTTTCACGCGGGAGTTGTTCCATATTCTAAACTTGCGTATGCATGGCGAACTTTGGCAGGGATCTTTTACCTTATACCGGCACAGTTTTTTGTGTTTTGCACAAGGATAAACGGACTATTTTTAAAGCCTGACTGGAGCTTCAATTTCCTCTCACCCATAGTATGGCTTATTCTGATTGTCGAGATTATTTACCCCGGAGGAATCGGCCTTGCTATCGATCATTTCTCATCGAGAATTATTGCCACACTTCAGAAACTCCAGTTTAAAATTAAATTCAAGGTAAGTATTCCTGCCCTGATATTGCTCGTTGTCGTGTTGATTGTCTGCGCTATACTCTGGAAACAGATAATTACCGAGGGGTACACATTAGGCACAAGAGAAATCCTTGGGCTTTCATACCTTTTTTTCAGTTTAATTATCATCCCGGCAATTGTAAGCATATCATTGTTGAGGATGAAATGGATCCGGGAAATATTTGACAGGCTCTCAATAAAAGATGTATGATTTGTGAGATTATTAACAGAGCGGGGCGTTCTTTAAAGAATTGCCCCTGTTGGAGGTTCCGATGAAATCTATCCTGAAACACCTTGCCGGTTCCGAGCAATTCAGATTATTAAGAAACTATGTTGAAAACCGTGAAGAAATCGATATATTCGGTATAACGCCGACATTCAAGCCATTTATGCTTGCAGGCATCGTACAGGCATTCGAAAGAAGTGTTCTATGGATAACATCTTCCTGGGACAGTTGCGAAAAGATGTTCGAAGCGACTCATTCATACATGCCCGATGAAATCAAAGACAGGCTTGTTGTGTTCCCCGAGTTCAGAGAGACCGGCGATCAGGATTTAACTCCGGCCCTTCGCATGAAAGCTTTAAAATATCTTTCCGACGGGAAGTCCCTATATATTGTCGCACCGTTCAAGGCGCTTTTGCAAAATTGTGAGGATTCAACTCAACTTCTTTGTGACTCGCTTAATTTTGAAGTTGGAATGGAAGTATCTCTTGATGAAACTGTCGATAAGCTTGAGAACATGGGTTATCATAGAAATTTTGAGGTCGGGAGACGGGGTGAATATTCAAGACGCGGCGGAATCCTGGACATATATCCCTCGACAGCGGATCCTGTGAGAGTCGAGTTCTTCGGGGACGAAATTGACTCTATCCGCACTATCGATATTGATTCACAGGTATCGACGGGAAAGATAGAATCAATTCTCATTTATCCCAAGAGGGAATATAAACGAGAAAAAAAGCTCCTGGATATTTTACCAAAGAATACCGTCGTTGTTGTGGATGATCCTGCCGTCATCAAGTTTTATGCCAAAGAGAGAGATTTTGAAGACAGAGATCTCTGGGGAGATTTCCAATTCGAAGTAAGAAATGCGAACCCGATAAACATAGCATCCTGGGAAGGCAGGGAAGACGACACAGGGATCAGGTTCAACACCCGCCCCATGGACACATTCGCCGGAAATATCGACGGTTTTATTCACAAAATAGTCGAATGGCGGGACGATGGTGAGACAATAATTGTATCCACACAACAGTTAGAACGATTTAAAAGCCTTTTTAAGGAGATGAATGTAAGTGGAGTTAAATTCTCGATTCCCAACAAAATAAAAAATGGCGAGATGGTATTTCTTCCCGGTGTCATAGGAACGGGATTTTACTGGGTTGACAAGAAATTCAGGATCATAAGCGATAAAGATATATTGGGAGTGAATCCAAGGAAGAAAAGAATTCTTCGCACATGGGATCGCACCAAGGCAGTGAACCTGGATGAATTAAAAATAGGCGACCGGGTGGTTCATATATCCCATGGAATCGGAAAATTTGTCGGACTAAAAAACTTGAGTATAGAGGGAATAGCAAAGGAATTTGTCGAGATCGAGTATCGCAAGAACGACAAGCTTTTCGTTCCGGTCCAGCAGCTCGACCTCATACAAAAATATATCGGTCCCGAGGGAAGAGCGTCAAACCTGTCTTTATTAGGGGGCAAGGAATGGGTAAAGACAAGGCTCAAAGTAAGGAAATCAGCGCAGGCTATTGCAAAAGAGCTTCTCAAGCTATATGCAGATAGGGAGCAAAGCCCGGGATTTACATTCTCAAAGGATTCCCTCTGGCAATGGGAGCTTGAGGCAAGCTTTCCGTATGAGGAAACGCCGGATCAGGATGAGTCTATCATCAATGTAAAGAAAGATATGGAGTCCACCCGCCCCATGGACAGGCTTGTATGTGGCGATGCGGGATACGGCAAGACGGAGGTTGCCCTCAGAGCGGCATTCAAGACGATTCAGGACGGAAAGCAGGTTGCAGTATTAGTACCCACGACAATTCTTGCATCACAGCATTACGAGACATTCAGGAGCAGGTTGGCACCGTTTCCGACGGAAGTTGAGATGCTCTCGCGCTTCAGGTCAAAAAAGGAGCAAAAAGAAACGGTTTCAAAGCTCGAAACCGGTGAGGTTGATATAGTGATAGGGACTCATCGCCTGATTTCAAAGGGCATCAAGTTCAAAGACCTCGGCCTTCTTATTGTTGATGAGGAACAGTTGTTCGGAGTTTCACAGAAAGAGAAATTGAAAAAGTTGAAATCTTCCGTCGATGTTCTCACGATGACGGCGACCCCCATTCCACGGACTCTTCACCTGTCTCTTTCAGGAATCAGAGACATCTCGACGATCAAGACTCCCCCGGAGGACAGGCTTCCTGTAAAAACTCATCTTATGGAATATGATAAGGAACTTATCAGAGCGGCGATAATACGGGAGCTTGAAAGAGGAGGGCAGGTATTTTTCCTTCATAACAGGGTAAAAGACATAGAGAGAATTGCCCAGGAGATACGCAGGCTTGTTCCTTTTGCAAAAATCGGTGTGGGGCACGGGCAGATGGATGAGGACAGCCTCGAGCTTTTGATGATTGATTTTCTCGGGGGCAATTTCGATGTTCTTGTATGTACGACGATAATCGGATCCGGCATCGATATTCCCAATGTGAATACAATAATCATCAATAACGCCCAGAATTTCGGTCTTGCCCAGTTATACCAGCTTCGAGGGAGAGTGGGGCGTTCCAATCACCAGGCTTATGCATATTTGCTTTATCCGCCCCACATAAAGCTCACAGAAGAAGCGGAGAAAAGACTTGAGGTCATAAAGGAGTTCACCCACCTGGGAGCGGGATTCCAGATAGCGATGAAAGACCTGGAGATAAGAGGCGCGGGAAACCTGCTCGGGGCGGAGCAGAGCGGCTACATCGCCGCCGTCGGGTTTGACCTGTATTGCCAGTTATTGAAAGAAGCTGTGGATGAGCAGAGAGGAGTCAAACGGGAAAGAAAAATCGAGCCTCCCGTGATTGACCTTCCCATAGTTACGTATATTCCCGAAACTTACATAACTGACCCCCGCGTAAAGCTCGAAATGTACCGCAAGATATCGAAAATCAACAAAATAGAAGGTATCGGTAAAATAGTCGATGAGTTCAGGGACAGATTCGGGGCAATGCCGAAAGAAGTGAAAAACTTACTCGATATTCTGAAAGTAAAACTGCTTGCATGGGATGTTGGAGTACCGTCGATCAAGGAAATGCAAAAAGATGTTCACATCCTTCTGCCTGCAGTTCATACATTTTCCCTGCGCCGGGTTCAAAAAGTATATGATAAAACCGGTCTTACTACCTATTTCCGCAGATCAACTCTAATCGTGGAAAACCTTTTCGGCAAAAAGAAAAAGTCACTCCTCCCCGATAAAAATTACGGTGATCCTGCTGAATGGGTTCCGAAGTTGATCAATTTGATGACTTATTTGAAGAGGTCGAAGGAATAGATCTTTCTTATAACATTCAGATGTGAACTACTTCTTGCGTACAATGCCCTCAGTGCTGTAATACGCGGGGAAATCCGGAGGGATTTTCATCTCGGCATGATATTTCCCTCCGCAGAAAATTGTGAATGCCTGTCCGTCCGGACTTACCTCGTATCTGCCGGAATATGTATCTTTTCCTGCCTCGGGGCAAGTCGGAAGGCTTTTAAAATAATCAGGAGCAAGTTCTCCCAGCTTTTTCGGATATTCGCCCCTATTATTATGATAATTATCAAGCTGGGCTGAAATCCTTTTAATATTGTTAAAACACAGGTTGAGGTTACTCTCTTGTTTTGATTTTTTAACGCCCGGTCGGATAAACAGAAAAAAAACAAGCACAACCGCAATAATAATTATTGCGCCAATGATAAAAATAACTTTATGATTGCCTGACTCTTTATCTTCTTCCATCAAGTATCATCTCACCGCCCAATCTATATAATAACCGGGGAAACCGGAATCATAAAATTGTATTTACCAAAAAGTGTATATTTCACTACTAAAGGAGTAATTATTCACCGCAGAGGATGTGGAGGATGTAGAGGATGAGGCATTATTGGAAGGGAACAGCTTGAAATCGTCATCCTGAAGACTTCGCCCTGAACTTGTCTCAGGATCTGCTGCTTAAACGGCGTCATTATTGGATTCCGAAATAAGGTCATGAATCAACAATTGGGTTCTTCGTGCGCTCCGTGTCTTCGTGGTGAATAAACGCTATATATTTTCAGCTACATTCTTTTTATCTTTATTTATATTGCATCTGCCCTGTATCAGATCTCTTCTTATTATTGCAAAGTTCTGGAATATCCTGACGCCGAATGTGACAATAGCGGCAAGGTACAAATCTACACCAAGCCTATCTCCAACGAATGTCAACAACGCGGCAAGCAGGGCATTGGCAACGAATCCCGTTGAAAAGACGGTGAAGTTAAATTTCCCTTCCATATTTGCCCGGACTCCCCCGAGAACCGAATCCATCCCGGCAAGAAATGAGACCGACACATACTTTGCATATACAAGGGGGATATCATATGGAAGTATTATCCCGATGATAATACCGATAAAAATCGCCATAATTATCCACATATTTAATTATCCTCTCTCTTGCTATTCACCGCAAAGACCACAGAGTTTACAATTCCTGTAAGCAGTTTAGTTCGGTTAGTCGAGAGCAACTACTCTTGACATTACACTATGATATTAAATGATAATAGAACTCACATAAAAGTCATTCCGATACCTCTGCCGACCTTTTTTCAGTATTTGTTTCGGAATCTAATAATAATGCCATACTGAAACGAGTCCGGGATGATTCATCCAATTTATTCCTTCTTAAAAAAAGTGTAACTCCTGTGATAATTTATCTACATTTTTCTTTGCGCTCTTTGCTTCTTTGCGGTTTATTTAACTATTCCTCATTTCTCCTCTTCTTTGTATGGCTTGGCATATCGGTTCACCAGACTGCCCTTGTAACCGGGAATTACCATATCATTAATCTTGTTTATCTTGACGTCAACACCCCTTGCAAGATTCGGAGCCATACTGTCCAGGAATCCCCCTGGATATCGAAGACCTGTCTCCAGACTCTTTGGAGGGCCTATGCCCTTGACTACATAAGGGGGAGTCAAACGAACCGTGTTGACCGTTATAGTAGGTCCCACACATCGGATTGGACTGGTCATAACAAGTCTCTGCCCGTTAATTGATACCGCCTCCGCGCCGCTTGCCCACAATTCGTTTACAAGGGCAGAAAGATCAACATCATGAACGATATAGAAATTCGGGTCATCTCCATCCTTGGGCTTTATCGGCGAATCGTTCAACTTGATGAGAATCCCGGGTCCATGTACAGTCGTGAGCCCCGCCTCCTGACGGGCAAGATCAAGCTGTTTGCCCAGTGTCGAAAATCTGTCCTTCCCCTTCGAAGAATTTGCCTCGAAATCTCCAATAGTCTTTCTTGCCTGTGCCAGATCGGTTTGAAGCTTGTTTCTTTCCTTTTCAAGGTATTTGACCATTTTCGCCAGGTCTTCCCTGGGACCGTAAATTGTCGGGGATATTCCTTCTTTCCTGTATGTCTTGAATAGAAGGGATACAACTATTCCCAGTATAATGCAGGCGACTCCCATTGACCAACGCCATGCCTTCTCTCCTTTTTTCTTCTTGTCTTTTTCCTGTTTATCATTAAAAGTATCAACGGGAGAGTCGTCATACTTTTTATCTTCTTCAAGCCAATCTTTGCTTGTTATATCAACTTCAAAGTTGTGAGGGGATTTACTATCCATTGCCGTTTATCACCTGTTTAATCATTTTCCCTTGTTTTGCTTTTTACCTGAACCTGCTTGAAAACCGGCTCTTTAAAACGAACATCGAAATATTCCGCCTTGATCCCCTTATCTTCAATGAGGTTTGACAAAGCCATCAGCACTTTCATCTTATGCTCGATGTTTTCAATTTTACCGAGTTTGATCTTGAATACTCTCCCGTTTTTCCTACAGAAAATAATTGCTTCCAGTCTCTCATCCACATAATAATATATTGCATTCTTTTTTATTTCTTCCGGCACCCAGGGGTCCAATTTCCTTGCGGTTTTGATTTTTTCAGCCGGGATTTTCTTTCCTACTTTAATTTCATCTTCAATTACAAGCAGGGGATAACGCTTTTTCTCCCTGGGAGAAGCTTTCTGCAAAACCATTCCCTCATCGTCGCAGGCGTACCATTGTGAGGGTTTGTTCATCCGGCGCACCAGTATGGCGGGGGTCCGCTCCACAACATAAATATCGACTCTGCCGGGTACGTTCCATTTGACCTTTACATGACTAAACCAGTGTATTGCATAAAGTCTCTTACAAAATTCATTCAAAGGAAGTGTGACAATATTCTGCTCCATCGGTATTTTGGCGGTATCGATAATTGTTTTTTGTGTGACCCGCGTATTTCCATGAACATAAACATGTCTGAGTTTAAAGAAATCTGAATAGTAAAACAATAATTGCGACAATACAAAAAGGGAAATAATAAAAACTTTCCTTACCACCATGGCGGAACGGGAAGGACGTTTGTGTCGCGCCCTCTTTTTGGGAGTTTTAGTAACTGTTGAGCTATTACTTTTCATAATAAGAAATTCAAGGCTAAAGTATGTTTTATCACCCAATACTTCTTTTAAACATAGCAAACTTCCTGCATTTTTTCGTGCCTTTCAAGAGCAAATTTTACTTGCATGGAAAGAAGCTCCTCGAAAGATATTCCGGATTGTCCGGCGGCTTCCGGCAGAAGACTTGTCTCGGTCATACCGGGAATCGTATTGATTTCAAGGCAATAAAGATTGTCATCGTGTAATATGAAGTCAACCCTGCCCATTCCAAAGCAATGAACGGCCTTAAAAACATCAATGGCGTATTCCTGTGACTTTTTATATGCATCTTCGGGAATTTTGGCGGGTATGATATGAGTTGACATACCGGGCTCGTACTTCGTATGGTAGTTGTAGAATCCGCCGACGGCGATTATTTCTATTACCGGGAGAGCAAAAGGCTCCTTCGCTCCCAGGACTCCAACCGTGATCTCCGTGCCCTTGTAATATTTCTCAACAAGTATCTCATTACAATATTTAGCGGCATCCATGTAAGCATCAGGGAGAGCTTTTTCATCATGAACAATATTTATCCCGATCGTGGATCCGCCCATTGACGGTTTCACTATTACAGGGAGAGAAACACCCGTTTGCTTTTTAATATTACTGATTTGCTGAAGACCGTCCTCTTCTTCAAGTAACTTTGAATCAAATCGATAGTAATCGGCCGTGGGAATTCCTATAGCCTGCAGTATCCTCTTGGTCATTACCTTGTTCATACTAATTGCTGAGCTCAACACTCCCGCTCCGGTGTATGGGATATTGAGGAACTCAAGAAGCCCCTGAATCGTCCCGTCCTCGCCAAGGGGACCATGAAGGGCTATGAAAGCTACTTCTATCTCGGCACTCTTTATATCATCCACAACATTTTCACAGGCATCTATCCCGATTGCATCGTATCCCCCTCTTTTTAGACCCATAACAATATTTGAGCCTGTTTTAAGTGATATTTTCCTCTCGGGGGAGCGACCTCCCATAAGGACTCCAACTCGCATAAAAATCATCCTTTATATTAGTAATTATTTAACGCAGAGAGCGCAGAGTTCGCAGAGGATTACGGATTACGGATGACTGATGACGGATCCTTTCTCCTCATTCCGCAATCCCTCATCTGTTTTCCGACCTCTGACTTCTGACTTCTGACTACTGATGATTATACCACAAATTTATTTCCATTTAATTTATATTTGATTACAATTTAATAACTGTTCAACCCATTTTTTATAGTGAACTACCAAATATTGATTTCACAAAGTTCTATGCTGGTCAGGAGACCGGCCGCAACCCAAAAATCATGGAATCAATAATAGTCAAAAGTATTAACTTCATTTGAAACTCTGCGCCCTCTGCGGTGAATAATTATAATAATGAAGGGGAAATACATTTTATCAGTAAATATCCAAAAAAACAATCATCATAGGAGAGAGAATAATGAACGAAGATACTTTGAATATAATATATGGGCGTCATCCCGTAATGGAGGCTATAAAATCGGAAGTCTCCATCGACAAGGTATATATTTATGAAAACATACAAAAAGGACTGCATCACAAGATAAAAAAAATTACAGCCAATAATAAAATCCCCCTCGTTACAATCAACAAGATGGGACTTGACCGATTGTGCGGTCAGGTCAATCATCAGGGGATAGCAGCAATTTTATCCCACAGGGAATACAATACGATTGAAGAAATTTTCTTAGCGGCCGAAGTAAAAGATGAACCGCCTTTTATACTAGTCCTGAATGAAGTTCAGGATCCCCGTAACCTTGGCTCCTTGCTTCGCTCCGCAGACGGAGCGGGGGTTCATGGAGTGATTGTCGGCAGGCACAGATCGGCAAGTTTGTCTCCTGCCGTATCGAGGGTATCTGCCGGCGCCGATTGCCATATGAAAGTCGCCAGGGTCACGAATATTTCTGATACGCTGGAAAACTTGAAAGACAGAGGACTTACTATAGTGGGGTCGGAATCCGACGGAGAACTTTTATATTTTGAATGTGATTATTCGGGACCCATTGCCCTCGTGGTTGGTGGCGAAGAAAAAGGATTAGGCCAGCGGGTAAAAAAAATATGTGACATCAGGGTCAAAATCCCCTTGAAAGGTGAGATTTCATCGCTCAATGTGGGAGTAGCCGGTGGGATAGTAATGCTTGAAATAAGTAAACATCATTGATTTGATGCATGGAATAATCGGATTAGAGTTGATTGTGTTAACAAAATTTTAACATTGTGGAACAGCTTGCCATTTGCTTTATGTGTATATTATATATAACAGAAAATTATCATGATACTTTATTATTAAATGAATGAAATAATTTTTTCAGCATGAATATTTCTCGAATAAAATCATGATAAATTGAGGAAAAAAAGCAGAGATGGGCTTCTCCGGTGTTTTATATTCAAGAATAAAAGTGCTGAAACAGGAGATTTATTTTTTTCTCATGGGATATTACTTAAAACTATTGCCGTTAAATCCCTATATTATGCTTTTGCCGGATAAAAAATATTGGGAAATACTTATAAAATATTGATTTTTTTACCTTTCCCTTGACTTCCATCATAACCTTACGTATAATAGTGAGGAACTTGTGACGGGTACACTTTCTTGAGAAAGAGGGCGTTAAGTTGCTGAGACTCACCAATAACTATCTAGCAAATCTTCAACAGGAATCTGATGAGGAAATTGTAAAGTTGGCAAAGAACGGGGATGAGATGGCAACAGAGTTCTTAATAAACAAATATAAGAACTTCGTTCGCGTTAAAGCCAAATCTTATTTCCTAGTGGGGGCAGACCGCGAGGATATCATCCAAGAGGGAATGATAGGGCTTTACAAATCAATCCGGGATTACCGGGCGGACAAACTTTCATCTTTTCGAGCTTTTGCAGAGCTTTGTATTACTCGTCAGATAATTACGGCGATTAAAACCGCAACACGACAAAAACACATACCGTTAAATTCTTACATCTCACTTAACAAGCCTATTTACGACGAGGATTCCGACCGCACAATGCTGGACATTCTCTCAGGTACAAAAGTAGCCGATCCCGAAGAGGTCTTTATCAGTCACGAGTTATCAGGAGATTTAAGGGAGAGAATACAAGAGAACCTGAGCGAACTGGAGTCCAAGGTTTTGATGTCGTACCTTGAAGGTAAATCCTATCAGGAAATGGCAAAGGAACTAGATAGGCATGTAAAGTCTATTGACAATGCATTACAAAGAGTGAAACGAAAAATTGAAAAGACACTTGGCGAGGAGAGTGAATTCTAATACTTCTGCGACTAGATATTCAAGTCTGACGACTCAGAATTTGAAGAAATCGGGCAGGATCGGGAGGTGAAAATAAAAACCCATTTTGCCCGATTTCATTTTCGGTTACAATAAACCCGGATAATGCTTTTTTAATTCAACGCAGAGGACGCGGAGGGCGCAGAGAATTCTCCGATTTTTTTCCCGTTTTCTCTGCGATCTCTGCGGTAAAAACCCCCGGGATTGAACAGTAAGAAATCAACATTAAAGGGCTGATGAGATTGCAGAAAAACAAGGACTTATTTGCCAAAATTGCTCAACAATATAACTCCTGGTACGAAGACCCTGTGAACAGGTGCATGGACAGGCAGGAGAAAGCTGCTGTTACTGATGCCTTGAAAGGAACAGGATATAGAGCGAATCTCCTTGAAGTGGGCTGTGGCACGGGACACTGGACCGAGTTTTTTCTTTCGAAGGGATTTCAGACAACAGGTCTGGATATAAGTGATGAAATGCTCCGTGTTGCAAGGAGCAAGGAGATGAAATCCGCTCATTTCATACAGGGAGACGCTCATAAACTTCCTTTTGAAGACGAGACTTTCGACATCTGCGCCGCCATTACTCTTCTCGAGTTCGTTGATGATCCCCGCAAGGTGATATCCCAAATGTACAGGGTGACCCGTCCTGGAGGCAGGATTATAATGGGAGTCCTGAATAAATATTCAATCGTAGGGATCCGCAGAATGCTTAAACCCGGGAAAACAATCTTCAGCGACGCCCATTTTTTCAGCTTCAGAGAACTCCAGGAGACTTTAAGCAAATTCGGCAGAAGCAGGATTATGGGATCCACATTCTGCCTTCCCTGGGAATGGGCGCTCCCATATGCAAATGTTATAGAGGAGTTCGGAAGGCTTTTCGTGCCTTTCTGGGGAACTTTTCTTGTGGGAGTGCTGTTTAAGGATAATAGATGACGGAAGCCGGAATAAGGAATGCAGGAAGATGAGGAAATGAGGATTTATCTTCTAAGGAAATAAGGAAATGGATAACTGATCTCACTTCTCATCTCCCCTTTCCCCTTATCCCTTATGGAAAGGAAATACCATGTATAAAACATTATTCGGACCTGTGGCTTCCCGCAGATTGGGAAGATCGCTGGGTGTTGACCTCGTACCTTACAAGGTATGCTCATACAACTGCATTTATTGCCAATTGGGTGAGACGACGGATCTTACGATTGACAGGAAAACATATCAACCCACACGCCTTATATATAACGAGATAATGGATTTTCTAAAAACCTCCGATTCATCAAGAGAAACCGATATTATTTCCCTTGCAGGATCCGGTGAACCTACGCTTGCCAAAAATTGCGGACAGGTAATTCGGTGGATCAGGGATATAACACCGATTCCTATGGCGGTTCTTACAAACGGCTCCATGCTGTGGAGGGAAGAGGTCAGGGAGGATCTTATCTCCGCTGATATTGTTTTGCCTTCTATTGATGCGGTTACAGATGAGGTATTTCAAAGGATTAACAGGCCTGCTCCGGCTTTATCGATTGAAAAAATACTTGACGGAATCGAGAAATTCTCCAAAATCTTTAACGGCAGGCTTTTCCCTGAAGTAATGGTTATCGAGGGATTCAATGATCATGACGGGGAAATCAAAAAAATCATTCAATACCTGAGAAAACTGAATCCCGATCGGGTTCATCTCAATGTCGTGGAAAGACCGGGAACAGATAAAGACGTTAAATCCCCCCGCGCTGATCGAATGAAGGAAATCGCCTCAATGTTCCCCATGGAAATACCTGTGGATATCGTGGGAAAGTCTCCCCATATATTTACACCTGGAGACCGGAAAAACATAGAGGAGAAGATTCTTTCCCATCTTGCCCGGAGACCGGCAGTGCCCGGAGACCTTGCAGCAGGACTTGGAGTGTCGCCTGAAGTAATAACAAATGCACTCGGGGAGCTTGTAAAGCAGGATAAGATAATTGAAACACCGGATCGAACCGATAATTACTACTACCTGAAAAGGAGATTATCGTGAAAAAATTCAAATGCGCCCATTGTGGATTGAATGCATGCTATGAGGGAAAGGATTGTGCCGGTAATGCATATGAAATAAAAGAAATTATACAAAAAGAAGAAAATTATAAGATAATGAAGGCCGCCGCATTTATTGAAGGCACTTACTATATGCAAAAAACAAGACTTGAGGAAATCATTGAATTTTGTAAAATTATGGGTTATAAACATCTTGGGCTGGCTTTCTGCATAGGAATGGCGGAAGAGGCGCGGTTGCTGGCAGACATTCTTGAGAAACGCTTTGAAGTTACATCCGTTTGTTGCAAGGTTTGTGGAATAAGCAAGGATGAACTCGGACTTAAAAAGATTCGTGAAGATAGATATGAAGCGACTTGCAATCCCGTCGCCCAGGCACAGATAATGAACAAAGCTGATGTTGATCTGAATATAATCGCCGGATTATGCATCGGGCACGATATAGTCTTTACAAAGAATTGTAATGCCCCTGTCACAACTCTGATTGTAAAGGACAGGGTAATGGCGCATAATCCCGCAGGCGCGATATACTCAGGTTATCATAGAAAAAGAATAACTTCACAATAAACAGGAGATGATCATAATGATATGTAAAAAATTACTGAATCTTGCCGTTCCCCGGATGAAAAATTTAAAAGTCGAAGATTTGAGGATAGGGCTGGGTTACGTTGCATTAAAGAATTCTGCCGGCGGAGTGGGACTTTCATACGTGCTTAGAGATCGCCTTCCCCAGGGCTGTTCACAATTAAAGGGATCAGGAGAATATATCGGCGCAGACCTGGAAGATGTAGCCAAGATGTTTATGGATCATGGAAATGTGTTAAGATCCTCCTTGGGACTTGCCGCCATCAATTCCGTGAGCCCTACTGGAGAAAATGGAACTACCTCAGGGGATGTCATGGAGATACTGGACATAAAAAAAGATGAATGGGTCGGCATGGTGGGGTATTTTGCACCCCTGGTAAAACGGATTAATAAAATCACGCCACATCTCTTTGTAATTGAAGATAAGCTTGAATACCGTAAAAATGGAACATACAGGATTTTTGACGAAATCATGAACAACTGTGATGTAATGATAATTACGGCAACAAGTCTTATTAACAAGACTTTTGAGGAAGTATTAAGCAAAACTGAAAAAGCAAGAAAAAGAGTCCTGCTGGGACCGTCATCTCCTCTTTACAGGGATTTCTTCGAAGGAATGGGACTGGATATTATATCAGGAATGATTGTCCAGGATACAGAAAAGGTTATGAATATTGTCAGCCAGGGCGGAGGCACCAGGGACTTCAAGAATTACAGCAAAAAGGTTAACATTGTTATGAATGGATGAAATCATTCACCGCAGAAGCCTGCCCTGAAGACGTCATCCTGAACTTGTTTCAGGATTGTTTCAGGGTTCGCAGAGGACACTGAAACAAGTTCAGTGTGGGGTCTGAGTTTATTCCAAACCCATGCCCCTTTCAATATTTCCTGATAAACATGCTTCTACAATGACAAGTTTGGTTCGTATATTTGATATATTTAATAATAAATTTGCAAGATCCTTCTAGCCAATAATGGGTCAAATACCCAAACAGGTAGCTGAATCTGTATAAGGATCTCTAATTGCTCCATGAGCTGCAATTATGATATAATCATACTTTGTTAAAGCTTCTTTAATCTGATCAAGTGATTCTAAAGGTTCATCATCTACTTTATTCCCCCCTGATCTGACAATATCCATGGCATTTTTATCGTAACCTTGCCTGCCTTGTCCATACAGTATCAAAATATCATCGTGTCCACTGGGATCCGAATAAGAAATCGGATTCCCCCCACAGTACATATACGGATGTTGGCTTGCGGGGTCTGTCATGTATCCCTTGAACGCGTCGGGCGAGAGGAATCTGCCTGTTTCGGGGTCGTAATGTCTTACGCCGGTTTTGTATCCGAAGTACTAATATACAATCATCCTATTGTCATTATCTCTAATAGCGCAAGGCCAATGCCCATCCCGATACCAGGGTATCATTTTTCGGAAGAAAAAAGGAGATTCGGGCTTAATGGAAACAAGGATTTCCAATGTTGTAAGGCCGGCCCAAATTGCAGCTTTTCCTTTCAAGATGCTAGGCTTAGAACAGAATGGCAAGGACTTAACTTTATCGTAGGGAATATTTAGCCCTCTTTCCCTGTCGCTTTGATCCAAAACTCCCTTGGATTCCAACTTACTAAAAATACTATTGATCTCACGCAATGCATTCAGATTGCTGTTATTTCCCAATGGGTGAGATGCCCAAGCATCTTCAAGGTGCCATACACGGATTACGTTTGAATCCATCTTGTTATGTTTTCCCACGTTAGCAAACCATGAAAAGCTACTTAAAGAATCAATAAACTTAAATATTTCCGGAGCCTTTTCCCCAAATAATCTGTCGTTTTCTTTTTGATTCAAAATAGTTTTTCCTTTCTTACCTTATATTGAAAAGTTCTTTTGCGGCATCTAACAACTTATGATAATTATTGTAGTTTCGTCCGGTTACATATTCATGTAACTGTCTTTGCTGGCCTTTATTAAGCTTTAGCTTCTTTGCCACATCCCTGAATTCTTTATTATGCTTTCTTAAGGCATCCCTACTTTTAAACTTTGGCCCTTTTCCTTTTCCACTCCCCATCGCTTTCGAAAGTTTCATCGATCCCACGATACCCTTTGCGATCCCGTAAACTGCAATTAATTTGCCAGCAGCTGCAACTTTAATTGTGCCTGTTGCGGCAATTCCACCACCTAAGATATCTAAGGGGCCTAATAACGGGGAATCAAGTTGTGTAATGATAAGGCCGCCAAGAATCCAGAATCCGCCATCGCGGATATCGCGAATTGCCTCCCGTTCCTCTTTAGATAAATACCCACTTGGATCACTATATCGAACAGGATTCCCCCGGCAATACATATACGGATGCTGGGATGCGGGGTCGGTCATGTATCCCTTGAACGCGTCAGGCGAGAGGAATCTGCCTGTTTCGGGGTCGTATTGTCGAACGCCGGTTTTGTATCCGAAGGGGCCCTTGTCGTAGCCTTTGTATGAAGCTAATTGATCTCCGTAATAACCTCCGCCCTCGGTTGTAGCGCCGTAGCTGTCATACGCATACAGATGATACGGCAACTGCCCTGCTTTATTCGATACCTGAACAACATTCCCTTGCCCGTCGTAGGAGAAGTAGTATTCCTTGAAGGTTTATGTTCAAATTACCATATTTATTTTTCTATCAAATTAAGCGATAGACTTTCCATACTACAAATCCCCCCTCGTAATCCGGTAACTTCATCTCCATATATTTATTCATAAAATCACATGCATCAGCAAAACAATCAAATAATCCATTTTTATTTAACAGAGGTAGATAATTACTAAGGTTTACATCGAAGTCTCCTACTATTGACCAGAAGGGGGCTATTCCACCTGCCACATCATATCCAAGTTCTTCAATATTAAAATCCAATTTTATATTCTCATTGGATTCCGCTTCCTTACAAAAGATAATCTCAAATTCCCTATGTGATTTACTGAATTTTTTTAGTAAAATTTTTGCATTCTCATAAGTCGGTATAAAGCCATTATCATCATTGAATTTATCAGCAAATACATATTCGTCCATTGCTTCTTCTTCGGACTTATATTCATCGGGAACTGGAGGCAAATAGTAACATGGCATCCGATCTATACCTTTATATCGCAGATTAAGTGTTTCTTTCTGCTCCTCCGGGAATTTAAGTACAACCAGAAAACCTTGTTTTTTTCTACTCATATGCTTTACTCCTCTATTACTCGGAAGGCTTCCAACCTGGGGCAACAGGAATATGCCGACTTCTCTCTCCCGGTCTCTTATAATTGATATGAGGCATATTCCATTTCTTGCCTTTGTGTCCTTTATCGTAACGAGGGTTATAACCCCCTTTCTTTAATTTTCTCCATATTTTATTGGCATCCTCTGGAGAATATGGCCTACCTGTAGGATGTTTTCTTTTTAAAAATCCCCTGAATTTGGCTGGATCACTTAGAATATCACCTATGCCTCTTCCTCCATTACCCGGAGTAGGCTTATATCTAATTCTAAAATTCCAGTCAATTACACCTCCGGTTACACCTTCATATATACTAGCTCCTGATGCAATTCCTATTGCTATAATTGCTACCCCAATGGATGCATCTGTGATATAACCTGCAAGTTTACCATGCCTATATGCTTCCTCGCTTAAATCCCCCCAACCCCGGCCTCCTGGTGCGCCGTAAGGACCGGGAATAACACTTTGCCATTTATAATATTCCCAAATATCTTTCGCATCATACCCACTCGGATCACTATACCGAATCGGATTCCCCCTACAATACATATACGGATGTTGTGATGCGGGGTCGGTCATGTAACCCTTAAATGGATCAGGCGAGAGGAATCTGCCTGTTTCAGGGTCGTATTGACGCACGCCGGTTTTGTATCCGAAGGGACCTTTGTCGTAGCCTTTGTATGAAGCTAATTGATCTCCGTAATAGCCTCCTCCCTCGGTTGTTGCGCCGTAGCTATCATACGCATACAGATGATACGGTAACTGCCCTGCTTTATTCGATACCTGAACAACATTCCCTTGCCCGTCGTAGGAGAAGTAATGCAAAAGGTATATGTCCCCAATTACCAATCACCCTTAATTACCCTTTTATTGGAACATATATTTTTTTTATTTTTGCAGGCATATAAAGCAAATAAAGAAACTTACCCCCTATAGATGCTTCCTTAAACTTTTGCACCTGTATTTTCCTGATAATTTTCCCTTGCCCATTAATTGTCAGAATGAGCGAGTAGTCCGATTTTACACTTTGACAACATATAAATGCCACTTTTTTCTTTTCATTATATAGAATATTACTTATTTTATAATCATGTAATTTTACAACTTTGGTAAATTTTCTGTTATGCAAATCATAACAAAACAACTCGTCTTTTCGGGCAACAAAAAGGTAATCATAAAAGAACCAATATCTGTATATGAGATCTTCATCTTTCCTAAAAGATAACAACAATTTAATCTTTCCCCTGGAGTCTATTACTTTGGCCTCTTTTCGTAAGCATAAGAAAGTAAGTCCGTCATAATAGTACAATTTTGAATATAGGAAATCGGATGAATATTTTGACGATTGATAAATCGGGATTTCTCTTGAAATAAACTTATCTTGGCGTTTTTCTTTTGAGAGATTAAAAGAAGAAATTTTTATAGTCTTATTACCTAAAAACTTCCCATAATATAGAGTATCATTATGTATTGTAGGTCGTATAATCTCGGAACCAGTAAAAACTTGTCTTAAAGTTCTTCCTTCCAAAACAACCAGGCGAAACGTTTTTTCTTTTTTCATAAAACTATCACAAGCTTCTGTTGAATATTTATAGAATCCCAGATATTCCTTATTGGTAATATTGTCTTTAATAACAAAACTGGAATCAGGAATGATTTTATGGTCTAATTTCTTTTTAGTTTCAATCTCCAAATCTTCTCTCTTAAAACAAAAGATTGTTTCAAATCCAACCAAATATAAATATCTATCCCCTTGATAGAGAAAAAATTTTATTGGTAGAGATATATCGGGAAATTTCTTCATAATCAATTTCTTCTCGGTCATATCATAACTACATAAAAAATTACAGCGCGGATTAGATATACTACTTGGTTTATGTGTTTTCATAATATCACAAATATTTCCATTAAAAAAAAGCTTGTTCTTTTTGAAATAAAGACACCGTATATAAGAAAATTTGGTCCCTAACTTATTTATGTCATAAATGGCTTCGGAAGATTTTGAACTAACAAGCTTGGCAATATAAAAAAACAATAAAATAATAATAATCAAATATATTATTTTCCTCTTCAAAATCAGTATTCTCCTTTTAGACTCGTCAGCTCATATCAGTAAGTTATAAAATCATTGATTCTTCCACTTGCCGGAACCATATATACAGGTCCCTTGTAATTTTCGGGAACTGGATCGGGTAATCCCTTGCCGGGCTGGCCTTTTTCCTTTCCACTATATTCGCCTGTCGTCTTGATCCCTAATGATCTTACTTTATATTTGTCCGCAAACGCCTTTGCAAACCTTGCAGAATTGCATGCATAAATCTTGACCTGCACATATTTATGTCTTTTAAATTTTAGATTTAAACTCGGCACATCTGACTCAGCTACATTACCTTCACCGGGTTCCATGCTTAGAAATAGCATGCCTGGTGCACCATGAGCAACAATTATCAAGGTGTCAATGGTATCTTTTCCAATGATTCTCACAATATCCTCAATTGAACTAGCTTGACTTATAACGGGATTCTTATATTTACGCGCATGTGTTCTCGCAATAAGTTCATGCATTTTGCCCTCTCTTCCTGGTTTTGAGTAAATTATAAAATCCTTATACCCACTGGGATCACTATATCGAACAGGATTTCCACGGCAGTACATATACGGATGTTGGGATGCGGGGTCGGTCATGTATCCCTTGAACGCGTCGGGCGAGAGGAAGCTGCCGGTTTCGGGGTCGTATTGTCTTACGCCGGTTTTGTATCCGAAGGGGCCTTTGTCGTAGCCTTTGTATGAAGCTAACTCATTTCGGTAATAACCATGACCTTCTACCTCGGTTGTACTACCATAACTGTCGTATGCATAAAGATGATATGGAACTTGTCCCGCTTTGTTCGACACCTGAACAACATTCCCTTGCCCGTCGTAGGAGAAGTAGAATGAATACAGCCCCGATGCTCCTCCGGGAAAAAATCCGCCTTCGTCATCAATATATACGCCCACTTTCATGCCGTTCAGGTATGTGTAGTATTCTATTTTATTCCATGTGGTGGGTGCAGTAACTCCGTCCATAACAATGCTCATTACGCCCTTTTTGTAAAGAAGAACGCCGGATTCGTATCCGTGGAAGCTGTTTGTGAATATGTAGTTGTAGTTGTCGAGTTTGGGTAATTTAAGATATTTTTTACCAGAAGAGGACTCCACCTGGTATGCGTTTTTGATGGTTTTTACCAAAGCGTTTGTCCCTGAATTCTTAGCATCCGTCGATTCTATCGGAATAGAATCACCCCGGGATTCACTCCAGAAAAGCTCCTCCCCACCGTCATAAGCGTAATGCTCAATTCTCGATTCTGTTCCGGTTTGTCGTGATCCTTTCGTTTCTGTTGCGGTTGGGAAACCGCTCCCAGAGTGTGAATTCGCAAGCTTCGACATGGGCATGAAACTTTCGTAATACTTGACTTCTTTCAAGCGGTTTGTGGGCGTGAACGATGCGATGCTTTCTTCACCGGATGTATAGACAGTGTGATATCTCCTTTTGCGGTTTCCGCTGTTGTCGTAGTTGTAGTTAATTTCCGGTATTCCCGCGCCGACACTTGCGTATCGCCTTGTCAATTGATGGGCGCTGTTGTACGAGAAGTGGATGAAATGCCCGCTTCCGATACTTTCACGGGTCTTGTTTCCTGCGTTGTCGTACAGGAAATCCTTGTTTGCCGATTCGTCACGGGTAAGCTTGTATGTGGGATCGTACTGATATTGACGGGGCGAGAGGTCTCCGGGTGTTTTCTGAACGCTTGCAAAATTGCCCACCTCGTCGTAAGTGTAGTCATACTCGATATGCGGCGGTGTTTGCGGCGGGTCGCTGAAGGGGTGGTCATTGGCCACCTTCGTTATCCTGTTTTCCTCGTCGAACTCCCGAACCGACTGAGTCCCGTCCGGGTAATTTATCGCCGTCATATTCCCCACTGCGTTGTAATCGCATGTAAAAACATCGCCGGTGTGATTGGTCACCTGCGTCTGCCTGTTCAATTCGTCATATTGATACGACAGGCTATTTTTCTTGCCCCTCATTTGTGAAGATATACATTATCCCTGAATTTTCTTCTTTATATTAAAAATCGCATCTTTTACTGAGCTGATGATTCCACTATCCTCTTCAGGGTCTAAATATTCCAGGGCATCCTTTAAAATGCCTAAAATATATTTGAGCCGGAAGAAAATTGAGGCTATCACGTCTTTTGTCCATCCATGTCTGGCTGTCATACATATGGAGGAAGCAATGCGCAACCTCCAGGATGCCCTTGAAGGCTGTTTGACGGTGCTTGAAGAGAAGGGGCAACCGATCCCCTCAAGAACAATTTTAAAAACACTTGCATTTGAATTCCAGTTCTGATATAATACTTTTTACATCGGGGTGTAGCTCAGTTTGGTTAGAGTGCTAGCATGGGGGGCTAGAGGTCCGCAGTTCGAATCTGCGCACTCCGATTTTTTAAAAAACCGGCTTTATGCCGGTTTTTTTATTAATCTTCATCAACACCCGGACAACTGTCTTCATCTTCTTCATTCGGGACCCTGGGGAGTGTAAAAACAAACTTTGACCCGCCAAGTAAGCCCGATTCCACCCAAATCTTCCCATTGTGAGCTTCTATAATCCTCTTCGATATGAATAATCCCAGTCCCGGTCCGTAGAATTTCCTCGTGGTTCTTGTATCAACCCTATGGAAAAGCTCAAAGACCTTTTCCCTGTGTTGCATGGGTATCCCTACCCCCTGATCCTCAACCATAATCATTACTTCTTCTTCCTGCGCTACAACGTTGACTCTAACCTGTCCGCCTCCGGGAGAGAATTTTATTGCATTTTCAAGAAGGTGACAGATCACAAATTCAATCTGGTTGCTGTCTCCATATATAAACGGCGTTCCATCAATCTCGGTAACAAAAACATGTTTTGACGAAGTTGACTGGTACCTCTTAATCATATTGAGGATGATGCCATTAATCTTGAAAGGCATTGGTTTAATTATAAGTGTATCCCTGCTCAACTTGGATGCCTCAAGGAGATCGTTGATCATCCGGTTGAGGTGATCGGTTTCCTCATTAATAATCTCCAGGAATTCCTTTACCTCTTCTTTGCTGAAACGCCCGCGGGGGTGCAACAGGGTTGAGATATAACCCTTGATGGAAGTCAGGGGAGTGCGGAGTTCGTGTGATATCGTTGCAATGAAGTCAGAGCGTAAATTTTCAAGCTCCTTGATCTGAGATACATCCCTCATAATGCTCACAAAAGAAACTTCACCGTTTTTGCCGCTCTTTTCAATGGTTGTTGTGAATTCCAGGGTTCTCTTCTCGCCCCCGGGTGTCACCACAATATGCTCAGTTTGTACGGGGAATTGTCCTTTATCCAACGCTATTTTAAGAAGACATCCCTTTTTAGAACAGAAAACCCGGGTATCCGGCAAGTCACCGGGGTGTATCCCGATAAAAATGCTGTTACAGATCTTTCCAACAGCTTCCTTTTCCATATATCCGGTTATTCTCTCGGCGGACTTGTTAAACGAGGTAATCACTCCGTTGGTATCCATTGAAATGACACCATCGCTTATAGTAGAGAGGAGGATTTCCATCTTCTTTTTTTCTTCGGACATCTTCTGGTAAAGACTTGCGTTTTCAATGCCTATGGACGCTTCCTTGGCCAGGGTTATTAAAAGTCTGATACTGTCCTCAATCAGGTCTTTTTCTTCTTTGAGTCCCAACTCCAGTATTCCTGACAATTCCTCACTGACAATAAGGGGGAAAACACAGTATGCTCCAACTTCCCTACCCAGGAATCTGCCATTTAATGTATCCTCACGGGATGCGTCATGTATGATAAGAGCTTTTTGCGAGGCAAGCACCTCACTGTATGGCTCCCTGTCAATTGGAAATTCTTCCAGTTTATAATTACTTGAATCGGCTGAGATTGCCGTCTTTGAGGCCTTTATAACATATTTCCCGGATTCATCCTTTAAATACAGATTACAGAATTTTCCTGAGAGAGTACCCTGAATCTGATCTACTATATAGTTCATCAGTTCTTGTTTTGATTTAATTGAGGTGAATGCTTCCGTTGCCGTATGAATTGTTCTGAGTTCAATCACTCTTTTTTCAAGGCGTTCTTTTGTTTTCGAATATAGAACGGTTTTATCATCCATATACTTTCTTAATTTGTGCTTCATTTCTTCGAATGAAAGTGACATGGATCCGATTTCATCGGACTCTTTTTTCCGGGGAATGTCCTTCTCTTTATTTTCTTCTGTCATTTCGCCGGTTATAACCGATAGGTCTTCCAGAGGCCTGGAGATCCTTCTTGCAACATAATATGATAAAAGAAGAGAAAATAGTAACGCCAACAGAAATGCACCCGTAATGTTTAAAACCAACCGTTGCGAGGCGCCACTTAATTCGGTCATTCTGCTTTTCCAAACCAATTGCCACCCCGTATCCCCGATGGGAAGGGATGATGTGAGGAAAACTTCATTATTGACATTTTCAAGGTTGAATCCGCCAAAACTTGAAGATAATAGGTTTTCTCCCAGTTGTATTTCCGGGAAAACCGACTGCATCTGCCTGCTTACATATATAACCGTTCCATTCTTGTTGATAATGTAGGCAAGATCCTTATCCTTCCTGATAAAGTTATCTAACCTGTTGAAAATATTTTGAAGTGAAATATAGATTGATAATACACCTGCCACAGATGAATTATCAGTCGTCAGAACAGGAACGGAAACATTCATCCAGGGTTCACCGTTTTCAATAAAGACCCTGGATTGGACAACTTTCCCTTCAAGCGCGCTTTCAATCCATTTCCGGTCAAAGCTGGAAGCCGCCCATTTATTGGTGTTTGATGGTGTATAGAAATCAAATTCCTGAATAAGATTATTATTAAAATACTTGACTTCTTTTATGCTGTCCCGGTCCTTGAGACTATTATTAATTATTTCTTCTTTACGAAATTTGTCGGCGTTCCTGAATTCCGGGTTATTTACCGTGCCTTCGACAATATTTACTTGTCCGTCAAGGTAATCTTTCAAATACTTATTTACTATCAATGAAGAGCGATGAAGTCCCCTGATATTATTGCTGAAATGGGATAGAGATTGTGTAATTATATCCTTGCTGATAAAAAACACAAGAAGAGTAATAAGAACAGTGGGAATTATTGCAATTAAAAAAATATATATTTTTAATCCTGTAAAAAGATTCCTGATCTTCATATATTCCTTTAAATTAAAAGAGCTTGTAAATCAGAATTCATAAAGTGTTTAACGGGGCAAGGCGCCGGCAGCTCCTTTTCTCGGAAAGAGCATCGTTTTTTTTACCGATAATTCTGGCCAAAAATAAATAAGCTCTTAATAACTCCCTTTTTTATAATTTTTCGATATTAATCTTATCATTGGTATAGATGCATATTTCAGATGCAATCTTAAGCGACTTCTTTACAATCTCCTCGGCACTCAGTTCGGAATTCTCAAGCAACGCCATTGCAGACGCCTGCGCATAGGGGGCGCCTGAACCCACCGCGGCGATTCCCCTGTCAGGCTCCATTACATCTCCGTTTCCCGAAAGGAATAAAAGATGATCTTTATTGGCGACTACCATCATAGCCTCGAGCCTTCGTAAAATCTTATCGGTTCGCCAGTCTTTGGCAAGTTCTACCGCCGCTCTGAGCAGATTTCCATTAAACTCCTCGAGTTTGCCTTCAAACTTCTCAAAAAGTGTAAGTCCATCCGCCGCGGATCCTGCGAAGCCCCCGATAACCTTATTATGAAACATCCTTCTGGTTTTTCTGGCGTTGTGTTTTACGACAGTTCTGTCAAGGGTAACCTGTCCGTCTCCGCCAAGAGCGACTTCGCCGTTTCTTTTCACCGCCAGTATTGTTGTCGAATGTGTCAAAGAAAATCCTCCTCTGGAAAATTCTAATTCTTCATTTATCGTGAATTCCTTTTATAAGAAAAGCAGCAGAATCATTTCAACCCCTCACTGCAGGCAAAATACCGTTCCTACAGGAGGTGGACTGAAACCAACCGCTTTCTTAATACTTTCTATATTAAAAAAATTTGCCAGATATTCAAATAATCCTGCCCGTTGTAATATCGAGTCGATAGTTACCGCTTAATGTGATAGGTTAATGTCTTTTTACCACAGAGCACACAGAGAGCACAGAGATAAATCGGAGAATTCTCAGTGCCTGCGTTGAACCCTGGCCGCCTGCACTGAACTTGTTTCAGGGTCGCCGGGGCAAGCTTGTTTCAGTGTTCTCTGCGGTGAATAGTTACCATGATAGTAAGGAAAAATAATTTGAAAATAATAATAGAAAACGTAACAAATTCCAATGTAATGAGTCCAATAATATGAACGACGGGAATTTTCAGGGAATCCTGTCGATTCACTGAAAGGTGGCGAAAATCATAATGAAAAAATTTTTTGCGGGCATAATTGCCCTGTTATTTGCTATTGTAATAATTTCAAGCTCAATATCAACTGCCGCCGATAACGTCAAAAAATATCCCGCAAGCAGTGGGATGCATCCACAATTCAGAGAGCGCATCAACGACCCCCAGGTAACAAAACTCAGAGATCAAATTAAAACATTGAGGGATAAATATAAGAATAATCCCAACTTTCAAAAGATGCTCGAAGAGAGTAAAAAAGTTATGGAAGAGAGAAGAAAAACCAGGAAGGACGGACAATCCAGCCCCTTCACCCTCAGGAAGCAATACATCGAAAAGATTAATAATGCACAAAATGACCAGGAAAAAGAAAAACTGATAAATGAAATGAAAACTACAATGAAATCTCACCGTCAACAAAGAGAGAATTCAATGAAAAAATTTGAATCCAAAATGGAGACGATCCAGAAAAAATATCAGAGTAAATTTCCTGATTATGTCAAGGCACAAAGTGAATTAAAAGAAAAAATGAAGAGCCTTCGTAAGAGTAAACAAAAGAGCAAACAAAATAATAAGGGAAGAAACAAGGGAGGCTCTTCAAGAGGACAGGGAAATCTCTCCGGTGGCAATTCCAGCTCACAAAGAAGCGGATCGGGTCGCTCATTTCAAGGCGGAGGACAAGGATCTAACAACAGAATGGGAATGAATTCTCAATCCCAGGGACAGGGTCGAAAAAGACCCTCTATGAGCGAAAAAATGAAGACTGCTATCCAGAAATATAAAAACGATCCCGATTTCAAGAATATGATGCAGGAAAAAAGGAAGATAATGCAGGGTATGAAGCAGAAAAGGCAAGCTATGAAAAGCTCGGGAGAGAAGCCCTCCAGAGAGACATTCACGCAAATTCGAACCAAAATGGAAGCTATAGAAAAGAAGTATAAATCCAAATTTCCCGATTTTTTCGAAGCGGAGCAGGAAATGAGACGGAAACGAAAGAGGCAAAGAAAGGGAAAAGGCGGCTCCGGAATGCAAAATAAGGGATGTAATAGTTCGACAAAGTAGGATGCCCAATGCGAGCTTATAAAAAGTATTCACCACGAAGGCACGAAGTACACGAAGAATTTTAAATTATAACTCCGTGTTCTCCGTGTCTTCGTGGTAAGCATAGTTTTTTTCTATTGTTTCGCTTCCCGTCCCCAGAATTGATATTTTGCCACCGGTTCCATCAACAATTATCCTGTCTCCATCCCTTATGAGACTTACTATCCCCGGAATGCCTACAACTGCAGGGATTCCCACTTCCCTTGCAACCACAGCGCCATGAGACAGCATACTGCCCACTTCCACGACGATTCCTCCCGCCACGGAAAACAGGGGTGTCCACGAAGGATCGGTATTCTTTGTAACAAGGATCTCGCCGGGCTGTAATCTATTGGCTTCCGACAGGTTGAGCAATACCCTTGCCTTCCCCCTGGCAACGCCTGCACTTGCAGGAAGCCCTGTGAATTCATTCCCCCCTTTTTTTGAAGAGGAAAAATAGAGTCTTACACCATCGGCTCCTTCAACTCTGTGAAGTGGAATGGGGAGCGATTCTCTCTTTCGATGCTCCATAATCCGCATCCTTATTTTTTCTTTCAGGGAAGATTCATCATCATATGTGAGGTTTTTCTGAAGCTCTCCCCTATTCAGGAAAAAGACATCATCAGGAGAATCAATTATCCCTTTTATGGCAAATCTTCTCCCGACCTCCTTCACATATTCCTTTAAAATAAATATCCGGCGGTATCCCAGGAATTTCAGATTTTCCCTGAACGGAGCGGAATCGTGTAGAAATTTCAGACCGATGATAAATTTTATTCTGTCAATCAGGGAGAGCTTTTTCTTTATATACCTTATGGATTCTTCCCTTTTGCGGGATAATTCCGCTATGTATTCCCTTCTACTTTTTGTCTCGCCTTTTTTCAGCAAGTTGCCGATAATTTCAAGAACCATCTCCGGCCTCTCGCGCCAAGGCTCTCCGGTAATTTCTATGGTCCCCGCTCCCAGATGACCGTACTCGAAAATAAATGCATCAAAAAGCCTTCTGAATTCTATTACGTCCCGATCTGATTCAAGAACCTCCTTCCAATTTTCCACGGGCAAATAATTCTCATCAAAGAGTCTCTCCCTTATCTTGCCTGCGGACACGGCAAGGTCTCTTAACGCCGCCGCCGATGACGCAAATCTCAAAGTGCCAAGCCCCTGGGTCAGAGTTGAAGGATTCAGATTATGTTTTCCACAAAGTTCTTCCATAAAAGAAAAATAATTCATATACCTCATGGAACCCAGAACATGCAGCACGAACCCTTCCCTGGAATCAAGGCCTTTATCTATAACTTCCCACAATTCCCTATCATCGAGCTTCTCAAGTTCATCTTTCCCCGGGTATTTCCAAACGGCATATTCATTATCGGTATATTTTTTTGCTGTCATACCAAGTGTCATATCTCTCCATACAATATTCAGTAGAGTCGGTATCAAGGACAGCGAATATTTCACCTGGGGCGATTCCGATGTGCTTCCGATCAGAAGTTTTTTCACAGCGGCGTCAGGGTTTTTCAGGGGCAAATGCTCGAGTATTTTTCGCATTCCCGTGACATTCAGAAACGCCCTTCCGTCAAAAATCCCGACCAGCTCCTGCTCTTTTATCTTTTTCATCGGTACACCAAGCAACCTGAAAGTCTCCGTGAATCCCTCCCCGACGGAATCGGCAACAACATCTTCCGATAATGTTGTTATAACTCCCGGCACAGCCTCCTGCGCATTCGCGCTTGTCCAGTGTATCTCATCCTCCCTCACTTCCGGTATTTCGCCGGGAGAAATAAAAATGATTTGTTCATTATTATTACCGCTTCTCTTGCCCGATGCCGTAACCGGCCTTACCTGGAGCCAGAATATCTCGCCGGACTTGACAGCCCACTCAAAATCAAGAGGCCCGGGAAAGCTTTCCGATTCCATCTTGTTTTCTAAATCAATCGCAGACCGGACAAGCTCTTTTAAAGGGAAATTGATATTCGAGGATGATTCCGGGGATCTTATTATATCGCCTTTTCTATCCAGGACATAGTTTTCTCCCGACATTGTTCCGCCAAGGAGATTTTCCGATGTCCCCGCTAAAGCTTCAATAATCACATGATTCCTGCTTCCACTGACAGGATCACATGTGAACAGGACTCCCGAGTAATCGGCTTCAATCATTTCCTGAATGAGAACGCTAACATCGAAACCCTCGGTATTACCGCTATATTCCCTCACTCGCCTGGACTTGCCGGAATCGCGGCATTTATTCACCGCTTCCACCATCGCTTCAACACCGACAATCCTCAGGAATGACTCAAACTGCCCCGCATATGACTTTTGTGAGCCGTCTTCCACCCCTGCGCTGGAGCGAACCGCGTATATCTTCTTGCCGTCGGGATCGTGGAAATATTCAAGAGATTCCCTGACTGCCTCTCCTGGATCAATATCGGGTGGAATGCATATAGTTTTGGGAATTTTGGCACCGGCCAAGAAAAGCCGCGCCAACCCGGTTCCCTTTCCGCCTATTAGCGAGAGATTTTCTGTGTTTATATTTTTATTTATTGGTATGTATTTTTTGTTCATCTGGTTGGTGAATTTTTGATGTTTGGATCTTATAATATATGGATCTTATAATCTTCTTCAATAAGCCGCTGAAGCGGCTTGATGTGAAAAGTTCTCTCCTTAAGCCGCTTCAGCGGCTTAACAAGGCGACACTCCGCTCCGCAGTCGGCAACAGTCATCCTGAGCGGAATATGATCATATTACTTTACTTGATCAACCTTGGAAAGAACGAGCGTACTATACCTCCGATGCATTACTCAGCGAAGGATCTCTAACCATGTCGAGATCTCCCTCAAGAAAATAATCAATAGATTCTTCGCTATGCTATTCTTCAAACATCAACATAATCCCGTCTTTGAGAAAGTAGTTGGAGTAGAGAAATTCTCTCGTGATCCGCTCAGAATGACAGTTTGCATACATTGTTCAATATTAATGGAGCTTTTGGTTTAACCTTTTTAGCCCTGGGATTCATGTATTGAACACCTGCCTGTTACAATCCAATGCTTCCCCTAATGTAATTCGGAGAGTTTCCAGAAGTTCCTTACGTGTATGCTCCTGACAATTCACACCGGGTATTTCTTCTATCCATCCAATCCACCGGTCATCAACTTTTTTTATTATCGCTGAATATTCATTGCTCATTATGTTTCCTTCGACATTTATAATAATTTTGATAGACTCTCATCCTTTGAAATTGCAGTGAAAAGCGGGTCTGAAGACCCGCGCTACGTTTCAATTTTAGATCCCGGCGCTACGTTTTTACTTTTGCTCCCAGCTCTACCTTTAATTTTTCAACCACTTTATCAACGGCCTCTTTTATTGGCTCTGAAATCTCAAATCTGAACTCTACGGGTATTTTTACCTCTATTCCCCATATTTCTATGCTATCGGGCATCGACTCCGGTTCCACGATTTTGCCCAGTGCGATTGTTTCCGGGATGGCTATCTGGTGCGCCGAGAACGGCATTCTCTCGGGCTTTGGAATCTGATCTTCCGAAAATATTTCAATTGTGCCGGGTTCGCTTCCCGTGAAGACGGCATCCACTATTATAACCCTCTCCCCGGGCTCCATCAAGCTCAGGAGATTTAGCCCCGGGGTTCCGGCTTCCAGGACTTCCACATGTTCCGGCAAATCTATCTCCTGAAGCTTTCTTGCAACTATACAACCTGCGGCATCGTCGCCCATTAAAAGGGAGCCGCATCCTATAACCTTTATTTTTTTCATACTATTACTCCCGTCTGTCTATACAAATCATCGCTAATTTTGCATCGGTCTCAGTGTCAACGCCGTCATCCATATAAAGAAGCTTTGAAAGGAAATACGTGGCAAGATCCGGTTTTGCCCCGGCAAGCTCAAGCATTTGCTTTATATAGGGATGGCTCCTGTTTAAAACAAGTGTCTTGTTTTTTGAAAACAGTGAAAACAGTGAGGTGAAAATATTGCCCCTCTTGTCCAGGTCGCTCACCGGCGCAAGCTCACCTGGGGTATTTTGCATTATATAAATACGATCGTTAATGCAGGAATCCTCGTAATCAAAATCTGCAAATCGACATCCACCTGTTTTCGTTCCCATCTCGTGAATGACGGAATCAACGGATTTTAAAAGCTTTTTCTGAATTTCCGTTAATTCCTTGTTCTGAATTACTCCGGTTTTGAAATAAGCTACGGATGCCCGTGTTATCCTGTTCTTTTTCCAGAAGTGAGTTGACAGTCTTGTCAGGACTATGAGAAGCTTGTCGCCGGCCTTGCACTTTATCACCCTTTTCCCGGATTTCATCAAAGCTCTTGTAGTATCATTTGATCTGATATCCCATAAAAATGCCTTTTGGGAAGACATTCCAAGAAGTTGATCAACACTGATGAATTTTCCCTCCACATCTCTTGCAATAGATCTCCCTCCACATTTATCAGGCATTTCTTCCCTGTATATCATATATCTGAGGGCATAACCCAGGCATTTCTTATAAAGCTTCGTCTCGGTCTTACTCTTTTTTAGCTCTTCCTCAATCGTCGCAAATAACTTTTCCGGAAGTTTTTTCGCCACAATATCAGTCAGAATATCCATCGCCTTGAAATAATTTTCATCCTCCCTGATATTGTCACGGGTGAGGGTATGCTCCAGGTATTTTGATTTTAACTTGAACATCACCCGATTGAAAAATTTCCTTCTACCTTCCATCAGGGTCAATCCCTGGTTGTAGAATCCAAAAAAAGGCGACTCATCATCACAATACCCGGCGACAATTTCCGCCGCTTTCGTTTTCTCATAAATCTTTACCGGTGAATCAACATCAAAGGGCTTGTTTATCCGCTCATCCTGAAAATAAATCTCCGCCTCGGAATGCTTGCACCAGAACTCGACGGTCTCCCTGGATCTTTTAAGGAAATTATTGTAAAACTTCTTCGATCCGTTCTTCAGCATGGTAATTTTTGTGCCGTCAACGGGATAATCTCTTTTTATCCTTTCGAATTGCTTCTTCTCGTTAAAGATTATCCTCCAATCCTCACCGTCCCGGGAAGTATCCAGAATAACCGCCTGGGGCTTTATTGCAAATACCGAGACAAACCCGATCCCGAATTTGCCGATTTTCGTGAGATCGTTTTCCTTGCTTGATGAAAAGAGCCTTGTCAGCTCGTTGTCAATTATTTGCCTGTTCATCCCCTCGCCATAGTCATCCACATGAATCTTTACAACACCGTTCCTTCTTCCCTTCTTGCCGGGAGCAAATTTAAGATATACATCAATACGGTTTGTTCCGGCATCGAGAGAGTTCTGAATTAATTCCCTGTAAAAGCAATAGACATCGGAAAACTGCTCTATGAGGTTTTTCAGTGTATCTTCGACTGAATCACGAATTTTAGGGGACATAATTACACCTTCAAATGTGAAATTGTAAGCGGGAAACGGAATCCCCATCTCTCTACTCTCGAATCCCGTTTCTCTTACGTGTCTTCGTGGTAGATTCCAACCTTACTTCTTAACTAGCGCAAGTTTCTTTTTCAGAATATCATACAGGTGGGGATTCAACAGAAAAGTTTTAATGTACCTCTCTTCAACATTCCCCGTGGGTGTTTGATGGATTTCAATGCTCGATGCAAGCTCTTGCTTTTTCATTTCAAACTCCTCGTCGCTCATTGTCCTGGCCTTATCCATCGCCGTTGCCACCTGTTTCAGTACTTTTTGCCTGTATTTCTCATCATGTATATAGAGCTTGATCTTCTCCTCAGCCCTCTCGAGTATAATCTCCTTGACGGAGGGATATGCAGCATCGGGAACCTTGCGGATCTTCTCCAGTCCCTTCTGGATTATTTCACCGCCGCCCGCCTGTCCTATGCGATCCGGATTGGCAATGCTTTTCACCGGAACAAGGCAGGGTTGATATTCCCGCAAGAGAACTTTTTGGTTTTCATTTAATACGGAAGCTACATCCTTGCTCAGTATATCCATTTCCTCATCGTATTCAACTTTCTTCTTTCGAATCTCCTCGCTAAGGGGATGATAACGTTTCTTCAAACCGTCGGACAGATCGTTGTTCTTCATAAGTTGAGATTTCATTTCCTCCAGGATTTCATGAGCTTTACCAAACTTTTTCTGATACAGCGATTTTAACTTCGCATCTTCCTTCCTGACCTTCTCTGCAATGGGAAGAAGCTCTTTCATCTGCTTCTCCGACAGGTGAAGTCCGTTTAGCAGGTTTAGAGACTGAACATCCTTTACCATTTGGGCAATTTCCATCTCGGTAAATTCTTTTGCCGCCACCGTATGGCGTGGCACAACCATAAAGGTAATAAGTATTCCCAGGAGAAATCCCACGGCGCCCAAAATCAGTGTTTTCTTATTCATTTACAATTCTCCTCTCACGAATTATTTGGATCCGGCCTTCTTTATTTTATACTCAAGGATGGGGATAATATCGGGATTCAGGAGAAACCTGCCGATATACTTTTCCTCCTTGCTTTTTTTTCTTTTTCTTTTTTTAGATTTTTTGGACATTGTCTTCGCCTTTTCCTCCACCGTTTCAAGCCCCTTGAACAACTTGTCCTTCTTCATCTCGTAATCTTCATCGGTCATTAATCTTACCTTGTCCATTGCTTCGCCCAGTTTCTTAACAAATGACGCCCTTTTCTGATCGTCCTTGATTTTCTTTTTAAGTTTTTCATCAGTCCTGGCAAGAATCTTTTCCCTGACTTTAGAATACCTGTCATCGGGAATTTTTCGAATCTTTTCCATCAATTTGCCTAATTTCTCTCCTCCATCGGCCTGTCCTATACGCTCCGGATTCGAAATGCTTCTTATGGGAATAAGGCAGGGCTTATATTCTCCCACCAGGACAATCTGGTTCTCGTTTAAGATTCCCTTTGCCTTACTAGCAAGGCTCTTCATTTCCGTTTCATATGCCTTGATTTCATTAATAATCTCTTTCTTGCTTGCCTGGAATTTTTTCTTGAGATCTTTTGCAACATCGTTGCTGTCTAATAGCTGTTCTTTCATTTCTTTAAGATTTTTGTTGAATTCCGGCTCCTGTTTCTCTATAGATTTTTTCAGATTTTCCCTTGCCTTCTTCGACTCCTTGATAACAGGGAGCAATTTCTCCATCTGTTCCCTGGATAAATTAAGACTGTTTAGCAAGTTGAGTGATTGAATCTGCGATCGCAACAATCCTCCCTCTTCAGACTTGCTCTTTGGCATTCCCATAGCCGGTAATGTGGATACACATAAAAAGGCAAGTAAAAGGAATAAAAGTAGAAAAACTTGGAACGGAACCCATTTTTTTATAGTTTTGTTGCCCATTTCATCCTCCTTATTATATAACATTTTTATTGATACTTTAATATTTTCGACATAATAAAATTAGACTCCTTGAAACTGCAAAAGGTTTCTGATTTAATGAAGGAAAGTTAGTGTTATGATATAGAAAATTGGCTATTCGCTATAATGTGAAGGTAAATATTTGGAGGATTAAAATTAACCGCAAAGAAGCAAAGAACGCAAAGGGTTTATCGGGGTTGGGAAACCCCTCCCACAAAAATTCTTTGTGGTCTTTGCGGTGAATAGATACACAGGAGACATTGAAATCCTGTCCCGGTTTCCGGATTTATCAACATGATGAGAATTCGTATTTATATAATAATTTTATTTATTACAGGCATCTGTATCGGTATCTCATCCGCCGATCCTATTTCATTATCTGATGCTATCGACATGGCCTTCAAGAAAAACCTTAACCACAAGTATAGAAAAATAGACTATAAAATCAGCAAAATTGAGGAGAAAGAGGCAAGAGCCCGGCTCTATCCAAAAATTACCCTTGACTCCTCTTATAAAAATGACGAGGATTATTCTAAAAACCTCCTGGATTATTCCGTCGGACTCGAGCAGCCTGTATATTGGGGAGGAAAGCTGAGAAATGACCTGCGGATGAATCGGGCAGAGAAAGAATCTCAATTTTTCAGATTGAGGGAGAGCGAAAACGATCTCGAGAAACAGGTAATTCAAGCATATATGCGGATAACAAGGTCAGAAAGAATCCTGAACATAAGACTCGAGTCAATAAAACAGGCAAAAAGCCAACTGGAGTTCGTGGAGAAAGAGTTCAAGGCGGGGCGAAGAGGCAATGAGGCAGTACTCAGGTGGCAGGTGCTGGTTAGTAACTATAAGGAGGATGCTATCAACCTGAATGTGGATCTCGAAATTAACATGGTTGACCTTAACAGATTGCTGGAGAGAGACCTTTCATCGAAGGTAAGCCTTGTTTATTATGGCAGTGAAAGTTTTGATATTGATTATAAGATTTACAGGAATAATAGAAAAAGATATTCGCTTGACAAAGCCGCGGATGCTATTTTTCAATTTACTCTTCAATACAGTCCCGCCATAAGACGCAGGGATATGGATATTAAAGTTTCAGAATACAAGCTCAAATCCACAAGCTCATCGGACTTCCCCAGGTTTGATCTATTCTACGATTATTGTTGGTCATCGGGCAACACAGTTGATTCAAAGAATAATCATTCCGTGGGTATGAGATTGAAATATTACATTTACAACAGGCCTGACAAGGAAGCTATCAGGATTCAAAAAGAAAAGCTCAAACAGGTCAGGATCCTGAAGTTTATATTAATAAGGGATGTTCAATCAGAAATAAGAAGGCTCTATTCAAGACAGATATCCTCCATGGCGCAGGTACATTTAAAGCGAAAACAGGCTCTCAAGGCAAAAGATTACCTTGATGAGATAATAGAAAAATACCGAAAGGGAAAAGCAACTGACGTTGGCTTGATTGACGCATACAATTCTTACTACAACAACCAATTCTCGGAGGTCAGGGCTCTTTACAGCTATTATATAGAAAGACAAAATTTGAGATCACTCATGGGATATTCCAATTATCAGCAGACGCCTTCCCTGACACAATTTATTATAAGGCAAAAAGGTGGGGACGATATTCCGGACACTTTCAGACCTATAAGCAAAATAAACCGCGCAATTGACAGGGGAGACTCCCGGGTCGTCATGGAACTTCTCGCAAATAATCCCGAGATTGCAAGGAAAAAAGCCAAAGGCGGTTGGACTCCGCTTCACTGCGCGGCATTCAGGGGAAGAACAAAACTTGTCAAGCTCCTGCTCTCAAAAGGTGTAAATATAAACGCCAGAGTGGATATGGGCATGACTCCCCTTTATCTGGCGATCAACAACGGACAGACTGATGTTGTCAAATTCTTACTTTCAAAAGGAGCAGACCTCAACATACCCGGAGGCAGATCCGAGCGAACCCCGCTTCAGAGAGCCGCCGGAAAAGGCAGGAAAGAGATTGTTCTGATTCTGTTGAAGCACGGGGCGGATGTTAACTCCAGGTCAAAGATAGGCTGGACACCGCTCCACAGCGCATCCGAGGCAGGTAATAAAGATGTGATAGAAATATTATTAAAACATGGCGCAGATGTCAATATAAAGACACAATCGGGCAATACGGCGATTCAACTTGCAGAAACCGCCGGAAGAAAAGAGATTGTAGAATTACTCAGGAAATATGGAGCCAAAGAAAAATAATTATTCAATCATAGCATCCCCCGGCGTGTCATTCCTTCACTTCGTTCAGGACAGGCTCTGAGCGGAAAATGATCTACTCACTTTACTTGATAAACCCCGGCAGAAACGGATTTTTACTTACCTCCGATGTATTACTCAGCAAAGGATCTCCCGCCTAAGACACATGACCTCTTTAATTGTAATTATTTAGAGCTATCATTGCAGAAGAGGGTTCCAGCTTCGATATTCGTGGCAAGATGCCACTCCTACAAAGGAGGGCTGAATGCTTACCATGAGATTAACCCCCAACTGAAGTTGGGGGTTAAAAAGGACAACCCTTCCTCTTTGAAGTTTAGCCGTTTTAACGGCTTCCTACCGGGAATTTGGCATAGGAAAGAGATGGTTTTTATTAGCATTACATTCATTTGCGAGAATCTGGATTCAAACTCATGGTATAGAGGAATACAGAGATGAGAAATGGGAGTGAGATTCATTATCCTGATTAAATAATCCTGAGGTTGAATCTTACCATGTCGTTGAATATTCCTGTCTCTCATCTTTCTCGTCAAAATCCAAAGTTACATTTTCGCCGACATTAATTATCTCAACTATATTACCTCTTGTTATAAGGAATGCGACTACCTCGACGGTAAGTTCACCGCCTCCGCCGGCGCCTCCTCCGCCACCGCCGCCACCGCCGCCGCCGCCGCCGCCGCCATCGCTCTCACGACTCTGGTCGTAATCCTGGTATTGGGAGTAGTTGCTTTCCTGCGGCCTATAGACCTCCTGTTGTTGGGGAGAGGTATCGGATTCTCCTCCTCCGCCTCCTCCACCAAATCCGAGGCTAACTTTCAATACAGGTCTGATTGTTGATTCACCGGATTGAATCGGATCGCCAATCACCGTTTTGGAGTTGGTCATATCCTTGAATGCGCCGGTTATCTCCCTGATGATATTTTCTCCCATCGGTCTGATTTCCATAGTAAAACCTCCCTTCTATTTTTTTCTTTTCAACTCAAGATGGATATTTACAAGGGCAAGACTTAACAGGTTCAATGTTGTCGCCGCATACCATGTATATGCTTCCCAGGGACGCAACTCTTTAATCCAACCTGACCATAAGGCGAAGCAAATAATTCCAAAGGAGAGGAAAGTATCCACTGCAAGAAAAAGATTCGTTTTCTTAAATATAACTTTACCAATTTGGGCGAGGAGACAATATTCCATGGCAGGCCTACGATGAACCAAATCGACCTTGATCCTTATTGAATTCATTATAAAATCAATAATTGCCCATACAATAAAAATCCAACCCAATATTTTTATATGATTACGAAGAATAAGTATCCCAAAAAGAAACTTGAAAACACAAAAAGGAAGACCGATAGTGAGTGATGAAAAAGCTGAGCTTTTATAGGGATCAACAATAATATCTTTAATAATACTTTTTTCTTTTTCTACGGATATATCATTACCCATATTATTTCTCCATTATATCAATCCCTATTCACCCTTGAAATAATAGAAATCGTCATTCTTGTCTTTTAATTCGTCTGTATCCCCGATTTTACCTGCGTCCTCAAATCCGTTTTTCTTTTTGTCTTCGTTCTTTTCAACCTCTGCGGTGAGAAACTTATCCTTGCTTATATATCCACATTCCTTCATCCATTCAAAAAAGGCTTCCGCTTCATTCCTATCCAGTCCGGTTGCGAATCTTACGGGACCCCCCTTGTATTCAAACTCAATTCCAAATGTCTTTGCCTTCTTTTTATGCAGGTATTGTTTGCCCGATTCGTCTTCATTCAGTAACCTGAGATTTTGTATAGAAGCCATTTCGTATTCATGGAATTTACCCCATTGCCCGATAAACTCCGCAATCCCAATCTGACCGGGTGATATTCTTATAATATGATGCCCGAATAACATGAGAAGTACCTGTCTAATGGCGAAGATCCCCCCGATTGTCCATCCCGCAAGCCAGACCAGCATAAAACCTTTCGCCGCCAGCTCTTTCGCTTCACCATAAAGCAAGGTTTTTGCCACCATCACTTCTCCAATCGCCCAACCCGCAAGCCATATGCATAGGAAACCGATTGTAGAATAACTTCTCCGGTAGGATATTTTAACTCGATAACCGTCATAGGATTGGTCAATTTTTATCTTACCGTCGGGAATAAGCCTGTTTGAGTACATTTATGTCACCTTTCTCCGAGTGAAGTTGGAAGTGAGAATTGAAACTGTCGAAAAAGGAGTTTTTCACCGCAGAGGTCGCAGAGCTTGCAGAGGATAATCGAAGAAAAAGTAATTATCTCGACAATGTTAAATTAGTTTGCAGAGCACGGTAGCGGAGGTCTTTAGACCTCCTATACAAGGGAAAGCTGAAGCTTTCCGCTACCGGCATTTGAGTATAATGTAACATTGTCAAGTTATTCAGATGATTTTCTCAAAGACGCGATTCTCTTGTGTCCAGGGATTTACATAGCGAAGCTTGCTATAATGTAGTAGGATATTTCAGGTGGAAGTAAAAAGTGGCTA
>JAIORV010000196.1 GCA_021107945.1 Vulcanimicrobiota bacterium
ACGATCATGAGCTCGATCAGGGTAAATCCTTTCTTCTTCATATGGTTTCACCTCCTTCTTTTTCAAGATCTCGGTGCAAAAAAAGATTTATAAAATCTGCACAGAGTATAATCTATTCAGTTATTATATAAGAATATACATTTTCCTGCATAGTTCGAAAGCCTTATTTAAATTTCTTTTTAGAACTAAGCCTTTCTTAATCATATTTCATGAATTTTAATTTCATTTCTTATATTACGGAAAATAGCAAATTTCACTTCTTTAATTTCAGGATTTAATCAACATTCGATTTCTTTGGGATTATAATATCCCTCAGTTTCAAAATGGATTTTTTCAGCATTCTGGAAACTTTTTTCTGTGAAAGTCCCAAATCCAGGGCAATCTGTGTTTGTGTAAGGTCCTTATAAAAAAAAAGATAGACTATTTCTTTCTCCATAATTTTCAGTTTTTCGATTGCCTGATCAAGACATATATTATCTTCAATTGGCAGTTTGAATGATTCCATTCTTTTGCTTCTGATTTTATTAAGCATCAGGGTGTCTGGATTATCCTCGGTGAAATCATTCAAGCTTACCATATACTTGGATTTCAGAATTTCGATAATTCCTTCTTGCTCAATATTAAGGGCAGTTGAGATTTCCAAAACTGTTGGGAGTCTTTCGTTCTCTTGCAAGAATGTTTCCACGAATTGAGCCACTTCTCTGTTCAACCTGATAAGCCAACGGGGTCTTTTCATACTCTCCGATTTATCCCGGATATAATGTCGAATCTCCCCCATAATACAGTGAGTGGCGTATGTAATGAATTTGACTCCCTTTTCCGGCTTAAAATTATCTACGGCCTTGATAAGTCCAATGTATCCCACCTGGACGAGATCTTCCTGGCTTTCCTTTGTATAATGAAATTTCCTTGCAATTGGGATAACAATTTGAAGCTTCTCTTTAATTAATTGCTCTCTAAGATCAAGGTCTCTTGTTTTCCTGAATTCTTTGAAAAGCTCCAACTTTTGAGAATCATTATTATATTGTTTCTTAAAATTATTATCCGACATTGTAAGAATCATAACTGATCTGCACTGGAAACGTCAACTATTTTATCTCCTGTTAATAATAGTAGTTTAAAAAATCTTGAAAATAAAAAGGGTCAAGCCAAACATGACTTGATCCCCTCTCAAGAGTAACAATAATCTGATCATCGAAAAGTTCGATTAATTTTATTGTAATTTGCCGATAATTTGATATAGCGGCAGGAACACCGATATAACGATAAAGCCTACGATACCACCCATTCCTACGATCATGATAGGTTCAAGCATAGAGGTAAGTGAAGAAAGTAGGTATTCTACTTCTGTATCATAGAAGTCTGCGATTTTTGATAACATCGCGTCCAGATTACCCGTTTCCTCACCGACAGCTACCATCTGTGTTACCATGGGTGGGAACATACCACTGGCTCCAAGCGGTGAAGCGATAGATTCGCCTTCACGAATCGATTCCCTGACCTTGGCTACCGTCATGGCTATAATTTCATTACCTGATGCTTTTCCCACGATTTCTAAAGCCTGCATAATGGGCACACCGGAGGAAAGCAAGGTACCAAGTGTTCTACAGAACCTTGATATAGAAACTTTCTTGTTCAATAGTCCAAAGACAGGTAGATTCAGTTTTAACAGGTCATACTGTTTTCGCCCGAATGGTGTCTGAACATATCGTTGTAAGGCTATAAGGCCAAAAAATAAAATTGCAAACACCGGGATGATGATAACCGGATTTCTGGAGCCTTCCGTTATAGCGATCAGAATCTGGGTGGGTAATGGCAACGTCAGGTCCATACCTCTGAAGAGTTCGACGAATGTGGGAAGAATATATGTCACAAGAAAGAACACAATACCCAATGCCATAACCAAGATTACAACCGGATATGTAAGTGCCGCTTTGACTTTTTTCCTGAGACTGAAATCCCTTTCCATGAAGGATGCCAATCTTTCAAGAACCTCATCAAGCACACCGCCCATCTCTCCTGCTTTGACCATGCTTACAAACAGGGTATTAAAAACCTGAGGGTGCTTGGCCAGCGCATTGGAGAGAGTGGAACCTCCCTCTACATCTCTTCTCACCTGTATCAGGGTCTGCTGGAGCTTTTTATCATCCGTCTGTTCCGATAAAATGTCCAGACACCGAACCATTGCCAGACCCGCATTGATCATGGTTGCAAACTGTCGGGAGAAGACAGTAAGAGATTGTTCCTTTACCCTGCTGAATTGCTGCAGAAATCCAAAAATATCCTGCTGAGCTCCCGGAGTCGTTTTTTCCTTGATATTGATAACAGTGTAACGCATCTCCTGGAGCTTTTGGGTTGCCATTCGCAGGTTTTGCGCTGTAATCGTGTCCCTTTTCAACTGACCCGACTGGTCACGTGCCTCGTATTGAAAAACAGGCATACAGCTAAAACCTCCCTTTTATATTTTGCTTAAATTGCCAACTATGAAGATGGCAAGCGGTATTAACCACCACCACATATGTTTTCACCCCCTGATATTTATTTAAACCAAGTATTAAGTATTTTACATTGTATTCTACATTATTTTCCGGAACCCTCTATCATTCTTCGAAGATCTTCAGGATGCATTGTATGATTCATTGCATCTTCATAAGTAATCTGTTTGTTTTGATAAAGATCATACAAGGATTGCTCCATTGTTTGCATACCATGCTTTGATCCTGTCTGAAGGGCGTTGTAAATTTGATGCGTTTTCCCTTCTCTTACCAAGTTTCTTATTGCCGAGGTAGTAATAAGGATCTCACAAGCCGGAATCCTACTGACTCCTGAGGCATGTGGAATTAACTGCTGAGATACTACCGCTTCAACAACACTTGCCAATTGGATCCTAATCTGCTGCTGATGATGGGGTGGAAAAACGTCAATTATACGATCAATCGTTTGAGAGGCATCTGAGGTATGCAATGTGGAAAAGACCAGGTGCCCCGTTTCCGCCGCAGTCAAAGTGCCGGATATTGTCTCAAGATCCCTCATTTCGCCTACCAGTATAACGTCGGGATCTTCACGAAGGGTGGCACGCAATGAATTAGTCCAGGATTGTGTATCCTGCCCTAATTCCCTCTGGTTTACCATTGATTTTTTATGGGGATGGATGTACTCGATGGGATCCTCAATTGTTATTATGTGACATGCTTTTTGACTGTTGATTATATCCAACATACATGCCAGAGAGGTTGATTTACCCATACCCGTGGCGCCGGTAACCAGAACAAGTCCATGGGGACGTTTTACAATATCGTCAAGAATTGGGGGCAGGCTTAACTCTTCTCTTGAGGGAATTGTACTGGAAATCGCCCTGAGTGAAGAACCTACAACACCCCTTTGTTTGAAAACATTTACTCTGAAACGACCGAATCCGCGAACTCCATGAGAACAGTCCAATTCCCAGTTCTTCTCGAACTTCTCTTTCTGCTTATCATTTAGAATGCTATAGATCAGTCGCTTGGTCATATCCGGCATAAGACGGGGATATTCCGTGGGTACGAGCTTCCCGGCAATACGGAGCATGGGAGGAAGTCCCACAGTCAGATGAAGGTCTGACGCGCCCCGGGCGACAGTCGCTCGTAAAATTTCGTCCATTGTAAACGGAAGCGGTTCCAATACAGCCATTCAATATCCTCCAATAATAATTTATTATATTTTACTAGAAATCGGATCCTTCGACATATACCACTCGGAGACACTCTTCGATTGTAGTAACTCCATCCAGCACTTTCCTGAGACCGTCGTCCTGCATAGTTTTCATACCTTCTTCAACAGACGCCTGGCGGATCTCCGCTGCTGAGGCTCTCTGTAAGATCAAACTTCGTATTCTGTCAGTTACATTTAAAAGTTCAAATATGCCGGTACGACCTCGATATCCGGTCATTTTACAGTGGTCGCAACCTCTTCCCCTGTGGAATGTTATGTCGGCTTCGGTAAAGGCGGCAAGTCCGAACTGCTTGATGGATTCGATGGGTGGGGTATATGCCTCCTTGCAGTTGGGGCAGATAAGCCGCGCAAGTCTCTGTGCCAGGATCGCGATAACCGATGAAGCGCAGAGAAACGGTTCAACGCCCATCTCTACAAGACGGGTCGTCGCTCCGGCGGAGTCATTGGTGTGAAGTGTGCTCATAACAAGGTGACCGGTCAATGCCGCTTCAATTGCAATCTTTGCAGTCTCTGTGTCACGAATCTCTCCGACCATGATAATGTCGGGATCCTGTCTGAGAAATGCTCTCAATGCGCCGGGGTATGTCAGACCTGCCTTTTCATTAATCTGTACCTGGTTGATTCCAGGAAGCTGATATTCCACAGGATCTTCAATGGTCAGAATATTTACGTTTTCTGTGTTTAACTTGTTAAGGCAGGAATAGAGTGTCGTTGATTTTCCGGACCCGGTAGGACCTGTTACCAGGAGCATACCATAGGGCTTTTCAACACAATGCTCAAAAATTTCCTGTGTATCCCTGTAAAAACCGAGTTTGTTAAGACCCAGAAGAACCGAGGTTTTATCGAGAATACGCATAACCACTTTCTCGCCATGAACTGTAGGAATCGTGGATACACGAAGGTCGAACTCGCGGTTATCGTGACGAAGGTGAATTTTACCGTCCTGTGGCACACGACGCTCGGCGATGTCAAGATTTGCCATAATCTTGATACGAGAAATCATCGGTGCCTGGATGTGTTTGGGAGGTGTCATAACATCGTGCAAAACGCCGTCAACACGATACCTGACACGAACTTGTTTGTGCTCCGGCTCAATATGAATATCGGAAGCCTGGTCATTAATGGCCTGGGAGATAATGAGGTTTACAACACGGACAATTGGGGCCTCGTCAACCATTTCTTTCAACTTGTCAAGAGCGATCTCTTCGTCAGCAGCTTCCTCAATCTCAACGGGACCGAAGTCGGTGGCACTGATGTCTTTAACCGTTTCCTGGACTTCTGCAAGGTCGGTGACACCAAATTGACGGTTGATTGTTTTTGAAATCGACTCTTCAGTTGCAATGACAGGCTCGATGTCGAATCCTGTAATAAGGCGAATATCATCAATAGCAATAACATTAAGCGGATCTACCATGGCGAGTGTTAACTTGTTATCTTTTTGAGCTACGGGTACAACCTTATAGCGCTGGGCAAGGTGCTCGGGAATTGAGCGAACCATATCGGGCTCAAGCTCGATCTCATCAAGATCAACAAATTCAACACCCATTTGCTTGCCGATAACCTCGGTAATATCTTTCTCTGAAACATAACCCATCTTTACAAGAGTTTTTTGAAGGGGTTCATTCGTGGAGGTAACTCTCTCTTTTGATTTGTCTAATTGGCGTGTCGTGATGAAGCCGCCTTCAATCAGAAGTTCGCCAATATCCTTATTCAAGGAACGCGATAACATTTAATATTCACCTCTAAAGAAATATAATATTTTACCAGGCTAATTATATCACACGCAGGAGTACCACGCAAGATAACTGGAACGCCTGAGCGTGGAGAGATCAAGGATTTCTTAAATTGATATTTACAGATGTCATTGTTGAACTTTTGTTCAACAAATTTAGAGAATTCCCTTTTTTTATTCCCTGTGACATAAAATCATGTATTATTTTTTGTGAACCAAAAATAATCTCTCAATAGGAATTCAATTCACTATTAATTCTAACCTTTCTTCTAACGAAAGAAGGAATCAAGGCTTATTCTTCATTTTAACAAAGAGGATATTGTTGGATGAATGTCCTCGTATCTCGGGCTCATACATTGCATAAGCTATCGCAGGCAGTACGTTGACTTTACCGAACATCTCGGAGCGAATGTCGTATGTCAGGCGCATCTTCTTGCCCTTCTTGAGTTTGTTCGAGAAAAACGATACTTTCTCATCCCTTACTTCCTGACGACACCACCACATACTACCCCAGTTTCGATCTCCCTGGGGGATTGTCACTTCGAAACCGGCAGGCAGGGGATCTTCGATTATTACATACCGATAATCCTTATCAGCCTCGACTGTTACTTCAACACGAAGTTGAGCGCCTCTTTCAAGGGGACGATCGGGAAGAGGCTCGGCAACCTCCGTTATCTTGCCGTCTTTATCCTTTTGCTTTGTTACCAACATATAACGGCGACTGACCTTTATCCCCTTTGAGTATGCCTTAATATTATCTTTGGATGGGAAATAACGAAGTCTGACAGTGTAATATAAAACTCCCTCGCCGTCTTTTCTTATATTAATTGTGTTTTTACCCTGACTTACATCATTTTCATCAAGTTTGAACGAACCAACCGATTGCGGCAATTCGACGCTTTTTACATTATAATCAATAAAGGTTTTTCCATTCATCACCAGGTTAAGGATATAATCGGGCTTCATCTCCCCGGATTTTAACAGGTAATTTGTAAAGGCATAGACAACGGCGGCGGTATCCTTTGTTGAATGGTATCCCTTGCCCCTGCGATTCTTTGAAAGCCAGTTGATGATCCTCTGAACCTTCGGATCATCGGGCTTTATCTGCACATAAGCCTGGAGGCAGTAGGCCGTTGTCTCAATATTGTTATCGACCCAGGAATAGGTGAAAGTCCTTCCATCCCAGTAGCATTCATTGCTGCTGTCTTTCGCCCTTTTATCGATTTCTGACATGATCTCGTTCGTCTTGTCTGATTCACCGATACCGTCAAGGGTCATTGCAAGCAAGGCCAGTCCGTAATCGTTTAAAACTTTCCTGTTTTCATAAACTTCGTTAACTTTCTTGCGATGGACGCTTCCCACTTTCCAGAGCGAGTATAAAACATACGCCCTTGAATTCCATTCTTCACCTTGCTGGACAGTTCCGCCAAGTGTTTTCACAGGAGCGGGCTTCCTGGCGATCATTTTAATAAGAGCTTTTATTCCCTGTTTCAGGCTATACTTATTTATCTTGAATCCGGTTCTCTGGGCAGATTTGAGACCACGGACAACATACGCGGTCATGTATGGATGTGTCTTGTCGTTTTTCCACCATCCCCATCCACCGTCGGAATGCTGCATTTCATATAATTTCGATAGACCCTTCCTGACTACCAAAGGAACTTTCTTTTCCAATACTTTATCTTTGATTCCCAGTCGTAAAAATACACGCTTTGCCGTCATCGCAGGAAGGAAACTGGACATGGTCTGCTCCACACAGCCATATGGGTAAGTGATCAGATAATCCAGGTTCTCGATCATTGTGCCGGCTATGCTGGGAGATAGCAAAATCTCCATTCCGGTGGCCTTGGGAATTACATCATCGGGAAGTTCCATCTCGACCGTTGCGCTATTGGCATTCTTTCCAATAACTCCTGATTCCGCACGCACTTCCTCCACGCCGAATGGCAGGACAGGAAGGCTCAATTGCATTGCGTCATTTGCATCGCTGCCCACGCAAAGCAATGTGAATTTTGCCTCACCGGGTTCTTTGGCCTCCACCGGCCAATAGAAATCTTTGGCTTCCTCGGGGGCAAGAGTGGCAAGCTTCTTTCCTGTTTCCGTTAATTTAACGCCTTCAACCTCGAGCCATACTTTAATTTTCTGGGACTTTTTCGTATAGTTGTGTACCACTCCACCAATGTAAATCTTATCTTTCTGCGTGAGAAATCTCGGTGTTTCGAGCCTTACAAGCAAATCCTTGGTGGATACAACGAAATTAACCGATGACCCCACATCAGTATTCAGGGTGGCCGCCCGGACGGTTGTTACCCACGTAGTCAGGTTATCGGGCATCTTGAATATAACCTTAGCCCTGCCGTCTTTACCGGTTCTAACCACAGGATCCCAGAACGCCGTGTCCTTGAAGTCCTTCCTTATGCGGTCGGGGCGATCCTTATCCGCACCTCCCGAGTAATCCCTTGAAAAAGAGAAGTTGGTATCAACCCGATTGTAATCATACCTCCAGAAGAATGCATGAATATTGGGCGTAGAGTCAGGCTTTATCGCGTAGATCGCTTCGTCAACAACACCGAGGGAAAATTCAGCTTCTACGGGATTGCCCGCGTTATCCTTTATTTCTATGGTGTAATGAGCGGGATCGGCAGGATGATACTTCTCTTTGTCGGGCTTTATTGTCACCTTAAGCTTCTTTTCGTCACGGAACATCTGGACGTTTTTAGAAGTGCTTATCAAATCCATTCCCTTGATGGTTGAAACCGAGAGGAATACATTGGGAAAATATTCCTTTTTTAGTGGAATATCAAAGGTCTTTGAGCCTCCCTTTATGTATATAACCTTTTTTTCATATATCCTCATACCCTCGATTGTAAGGAGAGCATAAACGCCCTTCTGTGATGTTGTTATAACCGCTTTCACGGTATCGCCCCTGTGATATTTCTTTTTATCGGTGATGATCTGTAAATCTGCCTCTCCCATCATTCCCGAATAGCTCTCACTGGCAACGTACATATAATAATTGTAAGTGATTTTGTTCCCCCTGCTGTCAACGGAGAACACATTGATATCATAACTTCCCTCTTTTTGGGGCTTGAAAATTATTTCCGCTTTCCCCTGCTTGTCGGTAGTCTTTTTTATTATTCCTCCAACCTGAGTTTTAACTCGTTTCATACGATATTCATAACCCTCCGCACGTCTTCCACCCCTGGTGTATGTGCTTTTCTCCTTTACCTCTTCATACGTTATTTGGCTTATTTTTACAGATATAGCCTGATTATTCACGGGTTTTTCCTTGAAGTCCATTGCCTCTATTTCCAGGGGGATCTTTTCACCGGGCTCATATACGTATTTCTTTGTGTGGCAATAAAGGGCAAATTCGCCTACCGAAAGAGGAACTGTCGCATCACCGGTAACTGCCCTCCCAGATATATCCGTAACCTCCGCCTCGATCTTCAAACGCTTGTTGTGCTTTATCTTGCCGGTGGGAATTATAACCTCTGCCTCACCTTTTGCATCCAGTTTACCTGTTGTTTCGAACATGATTCCGCCATGGAAATCGTGCCTGCCGGAATAATAATCGTCCCATCCAACACGACTCCAGCGGTACGCCGATTCCATTACAGTCAGTTCAAACTTGGCATTTGCAACGGGAGCGCCGAAATAATACTTTCCCTTCACTTTTACCCTGATCTTATCGCCTGCAACATAATGGGGTTTATCGGTCGAGACCTCGATCTTATACTCGGGCTTTTTATATTCCGAAACTTCGAACCTGTAATATGAGCTGTCACCTCCGACTTTTGTCCTGAGAGTGTAACTGCCTAGGGGAGGCTCCTCTTCGAGCTTCAGGGAGCCGTTGAACGTGCCGTAATTGTTTGTATTGAGACTCCGACTATATATTTTATTCCCACGGGAGTCACTGACTGTAGTCTCCACGGGCGTATATTTGTTAACGGCATATTTGAAGCCCGTCTTCTGACGTGTGATTCCCTTGAAAAAGACTTCCTGCCCGGGTCTATAGACCGGCCTGTCGGTATATAAATAAGTCTTTTGATTTTTTGATGTACTGCCGTAGTAGGTGCGGGCAAATGCAAAACTGCCGTCCTTTTGTGCTATAACCTTGAAAGGTTTTGGTGAGTAACTGCTGAACTGGAATAATCCGTTATTGCCGGTGGTACCCGTGCCGACCCTGACCTTATTCTGATATATCTTGAGCTTAACGCCGGGTATAGGCTTTCCCGAGCTGAAACTTTGGGCGTAAACGAGCAATTCTTTGGGTGATCTCTTAACAATAAGGGCAATATCGCTTTTAATAAGCCATGTTTTTTTGGTGAGATTTCCACCGACGGCTTCGGCTTTGATAACATATACACCGTTTGTTTTTGTGGGTATTGCGTATGTACCCTGAAATTCTCCTTCTCCATCAAAATGACTGACATATGAAGACTCGGATATAGGAGTCATATCTTCCGTGTTGATTTTCGACATTTTTCCATATTCGGTAATGTAATCAATATATTTGACGGGATCAATTTTGTAAATTTTCAATTTTATCTTTTTAACCAGGTATCCCGTTATATTTATTGTTGCTTTTTCAGTCGGGGCAAATACTTTCTGGTATGTGTAAACCCTGAAAAAGCTTTCCCTTCGAACCATCTTGAAATTGATATTTTCCGTTGGTTTTCCTTCTTTTACCTTCACGCCGGAGTATGTTGTATAGACGAATCCTTTTGCCCAGGCCCTGATAGTATAGCCCTCTTTTTTTTGTGGCACTCTTAGCAATTCATACTTGCCATTTGCATCCGTCTTGACGTATGTATTTCTTGTAGGATGATATACTTTTGCTCCTTCTATGGGGTTTCCGGTCTTGTTGTCATAGACTTTTCCCATGATTAAGCCGACCGGTGTCTCCCTTGATATACCCAGTGAAATCAAAATAGCAAAAAAAGCCAGCACCAGTATTGAAATAAACAGTCTGGGTAGTAATTTATTCAGGGCGGGTTTCAATGTCATCCACTCCTTATAGGATATTTAACCGTGTAGCTCAGGTCTTTAGACCTGCTGTGCTCTTTCTGGTATTCCCCCGAAAAACCATCCTCCTGGAATCAATAATACAAATACGGAATGACCTGGATTATAAGTTTTCCTATTAACAAGACATTATAATTTAAATTCTCTTCCCATAATAAAATTCCTTGGAGGTGAATATTTTGTAAAGGCTATTTTATGTGTGATGAATTTAAAATAGTATTCGGATACAAAAATGATAGGAGAATTTGCCTTGGGGTAGAAATATAAGAAAAATTTTGTTTCAAGCGAAGGGATTTTATTTATGAAGATATATCATGTCCTGGAAAAAGTGGAAAATGCAGTTTATAATAGTCGAAAGCTTCCTCTTTTCCCTAGTTATTCATTGATCAAAAGGGACAAAATTCTGAATCTAATAGAAAAAACGCGCAACAATCTTCCCGAGGAAATGAAACGGGCGCGTTGGGTTTCGAAGGAAAACCAGAGAATAATTCAGGAGGCTCAGGTGAAGGCCGGCGAGATAGTCCGGGAGGCGGAAGTGCGCTCGAAAGAATTGATGAGAGAGGCAAAAGAGGAAAGCAGAAGAATTCTCGATAAAGAAGCTATTGTTGTTAACGCTAAGGATAGGGCGGAGGAGATACTATCGGGGACCAAAACTGAGGCCGAGAGGCTGCTGAACGAGGCGAGGGGAAAATCAAACAATATGGTTAAAAAGGCTGAGATGACAGCGACTGATATCACATATCGCGCCAATACCGAGTCAAAAAGGGTCAGGAAAAGTGCTGATGAATACTCCTTGAAGATTCTTACCGGAATGGAAAAAGAAATATTTAAAATTCATGGGATCCTGAAAAATAATCTGAAGCAAATAAAAACATATCAGACAGAAGAAATGGAACGAAAAACCAGCATAATCGAACAACCTTCTCTGAAAAAAGAAAGAAAATAAGAAAATAGGGAATAGGGTATTTTTATTTAATCTTTCCCGGTTTACATATCGTACAAGGACGGAATCCCGCCCTTTCAGATGCTATGGGGGAGTCAAAGAAAACCGCCTTGCTTTTTGGGGGAGCAAGTTTGCAATCAATAGTGTGATACACCCTGCTGGATGGATCCCCCAGGAAATTGATATATTGTGGCATCGGGGCGTTCGTATGTTGAGCCGCCTGCCTGCAACCAAGAAAACTCGTGGCAACTCCGCCCAGGACAAACGCAAACCCCATTTTTAGAAAATCCCGGCGTGTCAGTTTTTTGTTTTCATCAAAGTCTCTATTTTTCACCGAATATCCTCCTTGCCTGTTACTGACTCGTCTTTTCTATCTCAAGTAAGAATTCCCTTCCAAAGGATTTTTTTTTCTATGTCTGATAGTTTTAATCTGAATAATGACTTTAAATTCACCGCGGAGATCGCAGAGGACGCAGAGTATTTAAGCTGATATAAATTAGTATCCAAACTTCGCACATGTGAATTTGCTAAAAAGTAATGAAATTATTTGCAGGTGTTTAAGGTGTTTAAGACAACACTGCAATTTGTTGTGGTGAATTGAGAGTAAACCCCACCACTGCAACATCCTAACCACTTCAGTGGTTTATCTCATCAAGAAACTGTTGAATCTGGAAGATCCGTCATGTAGGAAGGTTCATTACTAATTATGCGCATGTCATTATTTTATCTGGAGGACACCGTGAGATTGTGGAGAAAAGAAACAATGATTGAACTTTGCGTTGGAAAATTACTGATATTTCAATGAATCCAGAGAATCCAGAAAAGATCAATTTTAAATGTGACAATAATATTTACACATCAAGGAGTGCTAAAATGTCGATTCTGACGGTAACTGATATACATAAAACATACATCACGGGAAAAACAAAGACGCCTGCGCTAAGGGGAACAAGTGTTACGGTCGAAAAGGGTGAGTTTACTGCTATTGTCGGTCCCTCCGGATCCGGTAAAACCACGCTGATCAATATGATAGGCGGGCTGGATGTGCCTGACAATGGAAGCATTGTGTTCGATAATATTGAAATAACCGGGCTTCCCCAGAAAAAGCTGTCCGATATAAGACTTACTAAAATCGGGTTCATTTTTCAGGCATACAACCTTATCCCGGTTCTCTCTGCTCTGGAAAACGTTGAATATGTGATGTTGCTTCAGGGCGTCCCCGAAAAAGAGCGTAGAGAAAAGAGTATAAAGTTACTTGAGGAGATCGGGTTGAAAGATCTCATTCACAAGAGACCCAACGAAATGAGCGGTGGACAACAGCAAAGGGTTGCCGTGGCAAGGGCTATCATCTCGGAACCTATGCTCATTCTTGCGGATGAGCCTACCGCCAACCTTGACTCCAAAACAAGCGGCTCGTTACTGGACATGATGAGAAAGATGAACGAGGAAAAGCATATAACATTCCTGTTTTCCACTCATGATTCCCTTGTAATGGAGAGGGCAAGGAGAATAGTGAGTCTGATAGACGGCGTTGTTGTTGGGGACAGTAAGGACGAGTAGAGGATTTTCACAAGCGAACCGTCCAGGCTGTCATCCTGAGCGGAATACGATCACATTGACTAAGGAAATCTCAATATCTCTATTCAATCGCATAAAGAAAGCCGTCGTCATTGCCTACATACAAGACATCCCCATCGCCTATTGTTGGCGATGACCGGACTCTCCCGGCGCATTTGAATCTCCAGATAACTTTTCCCTCCGGTGTGAGAGCATAAATATAGTAGTCGTCGCTTCCTATAAATATATGCGAGCTTCCCCCTACGGCAGGCGATGACGCAACCGAGCTTTTTGTCGAATAATTCCAGACCAGCTTCCCCTCGGTATTGACCGAATAAATATTCCTGTCCATACAACCGAAATAGATGGCTTTTCCGTCGTCAGCCACAGGCGATGATATTATGGGGGATTGAGTCTCGAATTTCCATAACAGGTTGCCGGACAAATTAAGAGAATAAAGATTTCCACTGAAATCACATACATATATATGACCATGCCTGGATATGCAGGGCGATGAAAAAGCCGGCCCTTCCAGTTCATGATACCAGACTATATTTCCATATGGATCCAGGCAATACAGATAACTTTTACCGCTCAACTCACCCCTGCAGGCAATGATGATATTACCGTCTAAGCTCACAGCCGGTGTCGCTTCAATTCTTCCTGAAAGATTAATTCTCCATTTTGTTGTTCCATCATTATTAATGGCATAGAGGTAATGATCATAGGAGCCTACATATAGGGTTCCATCAATTCCGAGGCAGGGAGACGAGCGTATTCTGCCATATGTCTTGACTTTCCACAAGGGCTTTCCATCGGGACTTACTGCATGAAGATGACAGTCATTCGATCCCACATAGATATTACCTGATCTGTCCAGCGAGGGAGAAGAGAGAATTCTGCCTCTTGTTTTGTATTGCCATACTTCCTTGCCATATACATTTATGGCATGGAGTATTCCCTTGCTATCACCCACGTAAATAACGCCGTCGCCCCCTATTACCGGTGAGGAGCGAATAGGGGCTTTCGCATTGAATGTCCAGCGGTGTCTTCCCTGAATATTCCGACCGAAGGGACTTTTTCCACTGTGTCTCCTGTCCGATCTGAACATATACCAGAAAGATAAGCTTCCCGCAACTTCTTCGTGCTCCTCTTCCTTCATTAGCTTTGTTTTTAATGTTTCAAGAGAAGTTTTTGACATCGACTCCGGCATCTTTGCGTGGATGGCGGCGGCATACTCGGGAATTGGTATAGGCTCATAATATTCAGTAGTGAATTCATCTTCGCTTAGAAGCGCTTCCTTCATTTCAAGAGCTGTAGAGAACCTGTCCGAAGGCTCCATGCTCAGAGAGCGCGCAAGTATATTTTCTATCTTTTGAGAGAGATTGTGACGTATGGTTCTTGCCGGTGGGAAGTTGAAGGGTATGTCGTTTCTGGGATCCTTGCCTGTGAGAACATGATGCATACAGGCCCCTATACTATATATATCCGATCTTGGCTCCGCCTCGCCTCTGTATTGTTCCGGCGGCGCATATCCCTGGGTTCCCACCATTGTTCCCTTTGTCCTGGGATCAAAAAGTCTCGCTATTCCAAAGTCAATGAGATATGCGTGATCCTCTTTTGTTATCATTATATTCCCGGGTTTCATATCCCTGTATATGATGGGAGGGTTTTGTGTATGGAGGTAATGTAACACATCACAAATTTCTACAAACCAACGGATTACGTCCCTCTCTTCGAGGCCTTCTTTCCCCTCCATCTGGTAATCTTCAAGCAACTTTCGAAGATCCACTCCGCCGATATATTCCATGACAAGGTAGTATCTGTTGTCCGCTACAAAGCAGTCAACAAATTTGGGAATGGATGGGTGATTAAGATCGTACAGGATCTGCGCTTCCGTTGCGAATCTCTCAACGGCGTAATCTCTCTCATCTTCGGTGTCGAAGTAGTCAAGCATTTCCTTGACCGCCCACAAGCCGCTCATGTGAAGGTCAACCGCCTTGTAAACCGTGCCCATTCCGCCTTTGGCTATGTAATCAATGATCTTGTAACGGTTGTCCAACTCGGTTGCCAGAGGCAGTTTTGTGGAGGAATAATCCGCGTCATATATGGGACTGCCGCAATGTCGGCAAAACCTTGCGTCGCTATTATTCGGACCATGACAGGTTGGGCAATCCACGAATATGCTCTCCTTTTATAAGTGTTGTATTCGAAATTGTCTTAACGATAGCGGACAGTCTCCATCTGCATACCAAACCGCTACTTTAAGATGCAGGAACTTTAATCCCTATTATTTTCCTTTTTTGTTCATGTTTCCTTCCAAAACTACAAAACAGGAAAATAATCAATATTCCCATGAATAAAAAAACTATAACGGAACACCCCGGGGCAATCGCCCCGACCGGTATTGCAAAAAATCGATTGAATCAAAATGAATTCATGGATATATGTCTAATAGTATATAAATTCAATACCATGTTATGTCAATAGCTTCTGGAAAAAAAATGTATTAAAATATTAACTTGTGTTGATGTGATATAATTACTATACTTATTTATGTTCACAGACTAAAAAAATCGGAGCAGGTGATTTATTTTGAAAAAATCAAAGTATATAAAGGGAATCCTGATTGCAGCACTGTCTGTCGTATTTCTTGTATTTACCGGGTGCGCCGTGGCGTCACTTATGACGGAATGGGGACATGTCAAGGGAATCGCAACGGACTCTGTCACAGGTGAGCCTATCGACGGTGTATATGTGGGAGCATACTCGAATGATTATTATTATGATTACAATGATTGGTCTGAAGATTATGATTACACTGATGGCGGTGGAAGTTATGACCTGAGACTGAGTACCGGTGATTATGATATTTATTATGAAAAAGACGGGTACAGGGATGTCCGTCTCTATGACATAAATGTAATTGCTCCGTTTACCCAGTCAAGGGATATTGAAATGGAACCCGATAATCCCACGCCTACTCCGACATTGATGGACAAGCTTTATGTTACAAGGACGGGAAATACCAATCTTTACGATGTTTTCTATGTGGAGAGAGAGACCGGCAGGATGAACGTTGACGCCAATTCTCCTATCGCCACGGGACAGGGACCCGCAGGAATTCTATATCTTAGCGGTAAGACGATGTTATGCGTCGCCAACTCTCTTGAAAACAGTGTCTCAGCTTATAGCTCTATCGGTCCCTATACGCAAGTGAGCGGATCACCCTTCAAACTGGCATCCACAGACGGCACCGCATACAAACTTGCCTTCGATTCCACTCTGAACAAGGTTTTTATCTCACTGAAATCAAGCTCCTCCCCGGGTAAAATTGAGTATCTCAATGTAATAGACGGCAATAACGTGAACGTGGGTGGATTGATAAACGCTCCGGATCTTGCCGACGATCCACAGGATATTATCGCACATAGCAGCAATAGCATTCTTTATATCGCATCACGAGCCGGGAATATGATTACCACATATAATACATCAGCCGACAGCGTCAGCGGCACATTCTCCATTACCGACCCCGTGGCGATTTCGTTTTACGAGTCCGGAAGCAGACTCTATGTTGTGAGTGGATCCACAAAAACCCTCACAACCCTCGATGTCGCAAATCCAACAGCTATAACAAAAGTAGAACCCGATATGATCATAACAACAGATGCAGGACGAACTGTAATTGATTGTGAAGTTGCACCTGATAAAAGCCTTCTTTTCACACTTGAAGGAGGACCCACAGGCTATTACATAAGATCCTGGAATATCGCATCAGGACCTCCCTTCACCGAGATACAGGCGGAGCTTTCCCTGGGAACAACATCGGTTTCCAGTATATACTATTCTCAGATAGGCAACTACCTGTTCGCCGCGCATGACGGCGCCGCAATGGACGGTATAAGAGTATTTGATGTGGGAAATTATCCGTCCTCCGGCATTAATGAAGTCCCCGACTCTCCGTTTAGCGGCGGAGCGCAGTATTACATGATGGATATGTGATAGCTTCCATGACAGAGTGTGTCATTCTGAGCGGATCAAGAATGAATTACTTTAGTCCGATGACTTGCTAAAAAACGGGATTTTCTTGTGTCCGAGGATTTTCACAGCGAAGAATCTCATGAATATTTGCCTGGAGGAGATCCTTCGCTGAGTATGTCATCGGAAGTAAGTAAACCTCTTTCTTGCCAGGATTGATCGAGTAAATCAAAATTGATCGTTTTCCGCTCAGGATGACAAGCTACACTCAGGATGACACAATACAGGAAAAGCGTCACAGCTATCATTTCCTTCATTACATTCAAATATATATTTCCGTCTGTTGGCTTATTATCATATTTCGATAGATCCCCCGCTTCAATATTGCGCCGTCCCAGATAATGCAATTTTCAATATTGCAGCCGCTGTCGATTTTTACGTTATCACCGATACACGCAAATCCTGATATTTCCACATCGCCTGGAATATCACAATTCTTACCAATTAGCAAACCGTTTCCCGGTATTTCCTCACCTGGAATATTTATTTTTTGCAAGGAAAACCGTCCTGTCAATATCTCACTGTTGACAAGAAAATATTGCTTCAGGGAGCCTATGTCGCGCCAGTATGTGTTATCCCCAGGAATGTAGGCGTTCACGGTGCCCGGTTGATTTTGAATTATTTCTATTATCTCGGGAATCAGTGGAAACGGGCGATGGGGTAGGGGAATGTAATCGAATATTCTTTTGTTATATATGAAGATTCCCGATCCGCAGAGATATTTATCTTCCTCTCGAGCTTCAATCCCCAATCTACCGGCAATATCGATGATTTTCATGTTCTTATCAATCAAAACTGAATTTGCAGGTGGATTATCAACAAGAATAAATGTGACAATCGATTTTTTTTCTTTATGGCATTTCAGGGCGTTGTAAAGATCAATATTCGAAAGAATGTCGCAATTGTGAACAATAAAATCTTCCTGATCTCCGATGAAATCCCGAAAATTTGAAAGCCCGCCTCCCGTGTTCAGGATTTCTTTCTCATATTTATATTCAATCTGAACACCCAAACTTTCCCCATTCCCAAGGTACGCTTTAATTTGATGGGGCATATAGTGGAGGTTTATGCCTATTTTATCTACACCCGCTCTTTTTAGAATCTGAATCTGTATTTCTATAACAGGCTTGTTTAAAACAGGAAAAAGAGACTTTGGACGCTCTTTTGTGAGTGGGAGTAATCTTGTTCCGAATCCTGCGGCGAGAATTATTGATTTCATGGTTGATTTTTTCCGTTTATTGTCAAAATATCCCTGCAATACAAGACTAAATCAAGATAAAATATTTCTTCAACAATTTTAATGTATCTTTTTTCAGGATTTTTTTGCATTCCTCATCAATCTGCATTCTTGATTTCTTACTCTTTAATCTATCAGGATCATTTGTTATGGTGTTCACAAACTCAATTATCTCCCCATCAGATACATCTACAATTTTTACTTTGTCAAGATCGAGGGGCTTCTTCTTTAAAAGCCAATTTATATATAAAATATCATCTTCCACAATCATGAAATGCCCCATGTGATTATCCAGAACCGCCACTATCTCCCTGATATTATCTATATATTTCTCGCCGCCGCATATTCTGCATGTACAATATTTCAACTTGTTAAAAAACGATAATTTAATGGCGAATGTGCTGAATCTCCTCAAGCAAACGGGGCAGAAATGATTAATGTGTTTATCGGAAATGTCATTAGTTTTTTTCACAAGGATTTCTATCGTTGAGCGGATTTCTCTTTTGAGGGGAGACTTTTTCAGCTTGTTGTAAATTTCAAAAATAGGCCTTATTGCCCATGCAGAGCCTTTCTCTCCTATTACCTTTAATGCCTCAAAAGATGCATTGCTTTGGGGATTCTCACTTATGAACCTGATGATTCTCTCCAGTCCCGACCTCTTCCCGATGTCTCCCAGCGCAATTACGGCAGACCGCTGAACACCTGTGTTGGTGTCCGATAATGCGCTTGATAAAATCTCCACAGCCTGTGTCGAGTCGAATTTGCCCAGGAGCAATAATGCCTTCTCCCTTGTTTCAGCTCCTCCATGACTTATTGCGGAGAGAATCGGTATCGATGTGCGGGGATCTTTTATCTCAAAAAGTTTTTCTACCGCTCCAGGCTTTTCCTCGAAAAAATTGTTAATCGCCATCCCCAGCGGTTCTCCCATTGTTTCGAGCGTTCCGGCAATATATTCCCTGGATTCCCTGTCCTCAATCCCAAGTTTTGACAATAGGAATTCTGTTGCAGACGCTCCCAGGGAGATAAGCGATTCCATCGCCGACTGACATAACCCCGAATCACGATCCATCAGCTTGCTATATAACGCCGGTATGGCAGCTTCTGCTCCGATGTTTCCCAGCGATGTTGCGGCCGCTCGTGCAACCCTGATATCTTTATCATCCAAAGCCATCATGAGAAAATCCGCCGCTCTTGAATCACCATAACCACCCAATACTTTTGCCACCGATAGCCTGCTCTCGTCCTTACCGTCAATAAGGATCCGGGTTAGCGGCTCAAAGGCCCGGGGATCGTCAAGATCACCCAGTGCTTCAATAACCGCCCTTCGCACATTGGAATCGGGATCATCCAACATTTCAAGGAGCGGATCCAACGGGCGCGGATCCCTGGTTTTTCCGAGTAACCTGACAGCATTGTACCTGACAAGGGGATTTTCATGACCCATCATTACAAGAAGGGGCTCAACAGCATGCCTCCCCATTTTCTTTAATGCGCCTGATACCTCGGTACGAACAGACATGTCCTCGTCCTGGAGGGCACTGCAAAGAACACGGGGAGCGCGAAGATCACCCGAGAGGGAAATCATTCTGACACTTGCTCTCCTTACGCCGGAATCCTTATCATTCATAGCATTTGCCAGGGGTTCAAAGGCGCGGCTGTCCCGAAATTCACCAAGTGCCGAGGCTGCTTTTTGACGAACCGCGGGAGATTCATCCTCAACCAGAACACGAATCAGAGGCTTCACAGCCTGTGAGGAGCCTGTCGCAACCAGGGATTTTATGCCCTCGATGCGTTTGTCCCTGTCCGGGGATTTTAGTTTTTGCAAGTAATTTTCTATATTATACATGATTTTTTAACGCAGAGATCGCTGAGTTCGCAGAGAATTAACGGAGTAAAATACAACCTTACTCATACCCTCATCAATAACCGGGGAAATCTTCCAGGGTATCTTTCTTCCGAATTTAATATATTCCCTTGTTTTAAATCATTTGTCAAGTTCTTTCTGCAGCGAGACGCCGCAGCTACCGACATTATTATTATGGTTATAGTTGTTATATTGGTGGGGGTGGCGTCCCGCCGCCCGAATAAACGTTTAATATTGCCCATGTCGCCTTTGGGAAAAGGCTCCTACATCCTGAATAATATCCTTAAAACCGCAATTTTCATTTGGACTAAAGGAAAAGTAACTTCTTTAGAAAATTATATGACAAAGCTAATTAAAAATTTATTAGAAACGAAAATATAAATAAAGGAGAGTTGGTATGGAGAATTATATCGATACAGGAAAAGAGAAAAAAATGGGCATCCTGGTGGGTGGAGGGCCTGCCCCGGGAATTAACTCGGTAATTTCCTCGGTTGTAATCGAGGCTGTAGAAAAGGGATTCCAGGTATTTGGGTTCCTCGAGGGATACAAACACCTGGCCCAGGGTGGGATGGATCCCCATGTGCAACTTGAGATTTCCGATATCAGCCGTATTACAACAACAGGCGGATCATTCCTCAAGACATCCAGGGTCAACCCGGCAAAATCGGAGGAATACCTTGAGAATGTTGTCAGGGTATTCAGGGTTTTGGGAATCACTCACCTTGTCAGCATCGGTGGTGAGGACACCGCTTTCTCCTCGATGAAAGTCGCCGAGCATGCGGAAAACCAGGGCTATCCTCTAAAAACCGTTCATGTCCCCAAGACAATTGATAATGACCTTCCTCTTCCTCCGGGAATTCCCACATTCGGATTCGAAACCGCACGTTCATACGGAACACAAATGATATCCATTCTTGCAGAGGACGCCAGAAGTACAGGCAGGTGGTTTGTTGTTGTTTGTATGGGAAGAAAAGCGGGACATCTTGCCCTTGGAATAGGAAAGAGCGCCGCCGCTACAATCACACTCATCCCCGAGGAATTTGATATGGACTGTACCATGAAGCAGCTCGTTGATATTATCGTAGGTGCAATATTCAAGAGATTGAGCATGAATAGAAACTATGGTATTGCTCTGGTGGCGGAAGGATTCCTCGAACTGCCCGACTTTTTCAAGGGAATCGGCGAAGTTCCCCGGGATGACCATGGACATGCGATTCTGGCGGAGATTAACTTCAGCGGTTTACTTAAGCATGAAATACTGGAGAGACTGGCGGAATTTGGGACATACCTGCTGGAAAAAGGTGATATTCTGGATTGGGGGAAATTCCTGGAAGATCTGAAAACTCACGATACCCCTCCAAAGACGAGAATCTGGGAATTCCTTACAGACGAAGCTAAAGAGCAAATCAATAGCTGGACACCGGACAGACCCTTCAATGAGAGATCCAGAACAGTAGTACTTGATGCGTTAAACAGGATCATAATAAGAAGAGATTTCTTCGAGAGAGAAGTATTCGGCGATATGGATTTCTCCGAAGAGCTTGATATGCTCATGATGAAAGGACTGGAAAACCTCTCACAGAACCAGGTTCAGAGATTCAATAGGCTCCTTTTCAAGGATGTATTCCCCAAGGAAGTCGGCAAGATATCGAAAATGCGTATTATTGACAAGGATATCGGATATGAACTTCGCTGTGCGCCGCCGGTTGCATTCGATGTTGAATACACAAGGAATCTGGGATATGCGGCCGTGGATTTCCTCGTGAATGGCGGAACCCAGGCAATGGTCTCAATCCAGAGAGATAGGATGGTTCCAATTCCATTCAAGAAAATGTTCGATGTTAAAACGGGCAAGGTCAAGGTGAGAACAGTCGAGAAAGAATCGGTATTCTATAAAATTGCCAAGGAATATATGATCAGATTAGATCCCGAAGATTTCCTCGATCCCGCAAAACTGAAAGTCCTGGCGGAAACAGCCGGCGTTTCACCCGCAAGCTTCAAGGAAGAGTTCTTCCACGTGGTGGAGCAGGAAGCGAAGGAAAGATCACTTATTATTTCCTGAGCATATTCACCGCTGGGAATATTCAACGCTGGGAATATTCAACGCAGAGATCGCGGAGGCCGCAGAGATAACAATAAAGTAAAACACAGATATTTTAAATAGATAAATAAACAGGAAGCTGAAAAACGCAATCCCAGCTTCCTGTTTTTTATTCCGGATAATCTATACTTTACCACAAAGACCACAAAGGGATTTTCCTGTTTTCCTAATTTCCTAAGAGATAAAATTCCTTATTTCAACGACTCCAGCTTCCTTTTCGCATTTCTCTTCTGATTTTCATAACCCCGCGGGTTTATCTTTAAGAATTCTTCGAAATCAGCTGCGGCGTTACCTGCTTTACCCAATTTCTCATAGACCATTCCCCTGTAATAGTACGCCGGGCCATATCTTGGGTTCAATTTTATCGCTGTGTTAAGGTCCTCCAACGCAAGGGCGTTTCTGTTCTTTTCCATTTGAGCGCGTCCACGGTTCATATAAGCTGAAGAATACTCCGGTTTCAAATAAATCGCCTTCGTATGGTCATTAATGGCCTGCTCATACATCCGTAATTCCCTTTCAACCATACCGCGATAATTGTAACCCTTTGGATCTTTCGGAGATAACTTAATAACCTTGTCAAAATTTTCCCGAGCTTTTTTAAATTGGCCGGAAAGCCTGTATAACTCGCCCAGGTTAAAATATGCATCAATACTTTTGGGATTAAGCTGAATGGCTTTTTCATAATCCTTTTTCGCGTCGCTTTCTAAGTTGAGCAAGTAATAACATCTCCCCCTGTAAAGAAACGCATTTGAAAAGTCAGGTTTTATTTCGATAGCGCGGTTGAATTTTAAAACCGCTTCCTCGTATTTATTCTGCCTGTAATAAATATAGCCAACAAGTTGGAATCCAAATGGACTTCCGGGTTCCAACTCTTGAAACTTCTCGAGATCCTCCAATGCTTCCTTATATTGTTTCTGCCCGATTTTCTCTTTTGCCTGTTCCAAGTACCTCCTTGATAAAGGCCCGGCGGCGGCAAAAGCGGCTGTTACAGTTAATGAAATAAAAGCTAATAATAACAAAATTGGTATAACTTTTTTCAAGTCAATTTCCTCCCCGTTTTTTCAGTTCCCTGTCTCGACGGCATGATAAAAGAGTCCTTGCCATCAGAGCTTTTAATGATACTTACATCTATATCATAAACTTCCCTGATTTTCTCCGGGACAAGCACGGATTCAGGGGGACCCGATGCCGATATAAAACCTCGATTTAATAATAATACATTTTTTGCATATTGAAAGGCCAGGTTGAGATCATGAAGCGTAACGATTATTGTGATGTTATTCCGTGAATTGAGCCACGAAATCAACTCCAGTATCTGCACTTTGTACTTGATATCAAGGCTTGAGACAGGCTCATCAAGGATAAGTATCTCAGGCTGTGCAGTTATCGCCTGTGCAATAAAAGCTCTCTGACGCTCGCCGGCTGAAAGCTGGTGGATCATCCTGTCCTGTAGATGTGAAATTCCTGTCATTTCCATAGAATCCCGGGCAATTGCGATGTCCTCTTTTTTCTCGATACCGATTCCGCCAAGATATGAAAATCTGCCCATCAACACTATCTCCCGGACGGTAAATGGGAAATCTATATGGATCTGCTGGGGTACAAACGCGATCTTCCTGGCAATATCTTTTCTTTGAAGAGCGTCAATGGGAGTATCCTGCAGGAAGACTTCACCTTCCGACGGTTTTAAGACTCCACTTATAAGTCTCAATAACGTTGTCTTTCCCGATCCGTTGGGTCCCAGAATTGCAAGAAACCCTCCTTTTTCTAAGGAAAACGAAACGTCGGAAAGCGCCCTGACTCCTGCCCCGTATTTAAATGATAAGTTGTTTGTCTTTAATATGTCATTATCAGGCAATTTTCAAGAGATCCTTTTTAATTATCCACCGCAGAGGACACTGAAACAAGTTCAGCGCAGGCGCGGAGAACGCAAAGATTTTAATAAAAATTGGAACCTAAGATGATAGGCTGTTTACAGTTATTAATAACTTTTTTAAACTGCAAAGACCACAGAGTTCGGGGAACGGATAGCGGAGAGCAGATGCCGGATTGCTGATCCCATTTCCCACTTCCCGTTTCCCACTTCTCACTCACCGCAAAGACCACAAAGATAAAAGAATAATTTTCTTTGTGGTCTTTGCTTCTTTGCGGTTTTTTAAATTTCTCACTATGGAATGACAGGCATTTCAGGAGAGTAAATAGTCACATTAAGAATTCAAATAATATTTTTCCAGGATATATGGTAATTGCTTTTTCCACCAGAACTCATGATGGTCGCATGGTGGATTCCATACATCGTAATCGTGTGGGATGTTCTTGGCAGCGAATATATTATGCATCCTGATTGTTGCATCGATAAACTTGTCGTCTGCACCCACCATCAGGATAATCTTACAATATTTTGATACCTCATCATAGAACTTTGGGTCATTGATATTGGGAACATAATCGACGGGATTGTTGAAATAAACATCCGTGTCGTAATATCCGTCCATATATCCACTGATATCGAAAGTCCCACCCATGCTCAACGATAGCTTGAATTTATCAGGGTGTTTCAAAAGTGAGTTGAGGGCATGATACGCGCCGAATGAGCACCCCATGCATCCAAGATATGGGTTGCGAGAAAGGTTGTTTATCAGAGGAACCACCTCTTCGAGGATAAATTCCTCGTATGCCAGATGCGATTTGATCCTATCGGCTGGATGGATATCAAAATTGTAAAAACTCTCCCAGTTGAATCCGTCAACGGCAAAGAACTGGACTTTCCCGTTATCTATAAACCATTTGGCATCCCGTTGCATTCCATAATAATCAAACTCCGTCGCTCCTCCGCCTGAAGTGGGATAATAAAGCATCGGAGGACCCCAGTGACCATAACGAATAACGCTCATATATCTTCCGACTCGATGACTGTACCAGCGATGACGTTCTATGTTCATTTCCTGCTCCTTTCTATTGGTGCGAATTTATTGGTGCGAATTTTTCTTAATGTGGAAACAGATCATGTTTCTTTTTGAAGCCCTCGTTTTCCTGTCAGGAAATGAGGAATTGAGGAAAACAGGAATTATGTCTCTGAGGAAATTAGGAAAATTAAAATTATATCTATTGGAGCCGTTTTCAAGCTATTTTTTATCCTGTTACATGAGTTTTCTTTCTGATGTTAAATATATCCTTTGAAGAATTGTAACTATTCAGCCCCTTTTTGTGGGGGATTTCTGAACCACGATTTCACAATGTTTCAGGCTGGTCGGGAGACCAGCCTCTATCCAAATTTTATGTCGATTTAACAATTGTCTAAAGCGTTAAATTTATTAAAACTCTGCGTTCTCTGCGGTGAATAGTTACGTTTATTCAAACCTTTATTTTTCTCTGAAGAATTTCTTCAAGACCCGGATTCAGGAGAAATCTTCGGATTAAAAATTCCTCCAGGTTGTCCGGCCTTTTAAGTTCTAACTTTACCCCGGCGGAAATCTCAGCCTTTTTCATCTCGAACTCCTCATCGTTGAGACTTCTTGCCTGCTCCATCGCAAGTTCAATCCTTTCAAGGGCTTCTTTTCGCATTTTTTCATCCCGAAAATGGTTCTTTAACATCTTTTCGTGATCTGCAAGAATAAATTTCTTTACATTTCTATATTCACTCTCCGGAATTCTCCTGATTTGAGACAGTATCCTCATGAAGTGCTCATCTCCCCCCGCCTGGCCAATGCGTTCGGGGTTAGCAATACTTCTGACCGGTATAAGGCAGGCTTCATATTCACTTAGAATAACCATCTGGTTCTCATTGAGGATTTTCTTCACCTTTCCGATAAGTTCATTCATTCGTTTACCATGCTCTGACATTTTCTCATGAGTTTCCCTTTCGATTCTGATGAACTTGCGTTTCAGGTCTTCTGATACATCATTTTTTCTCATCAACTCGGCTTTCATTTTTTTAAATACCTTGCAAGTTTCGGGATTTGTACGCTCATCTTGAGTTTGTATTTTCTCCTCTAATCTTTTTGCCTCCCGGACAACTTCAAGCAACTCTTTCATCTGATCGTTTGAGAGGTAAAGTCCGTTTATCAGGTTAATTGTCTTAATATCCCTCATTAACCGATGAATTTCTTCGTTGGTTGACTTTTCTGCCGCGTCGGTTCTCCTCGGTATCACTCCCAAAAAAATGACCATGATGGATGCAATAATAAATAAAAGGATTGTTTTTCTCATTTATAAAGTCCCCTTTCTATCTGATTTCTTTATCTTTATAACGAAGAAGATTATTAATTATTGTGTAAACACAAAAATTAAAGGAGGGCTATAGCCCTCCAATTACTTTAACTGATTAATGTATTTTTGTATAAATATAATCTTGTTGTGCCTTACGCTACCATATCAAACGGATCCTCATTCTCCTTATGCTCATTACCAAACAATTTCAGGCTTTTTCGGGCCTTGGCTTCATAATGCTTATTGAAGGATTTCAGGTTAGAGACTCCTGAATTCCTTTTATTTCTGTCTTTTGATGTCTTGTTGTCAAACGCCTTTGTCTGGTGTCCGAGTGCTGTCAGGATCTCTCTTAAATTCCTGCGGGAATAGAGTGAGTTATTCTGGCTTCCATATTGCTTATATTCAAGGTTTACATATTGACGAAGGTTTGAAAGGAACTTCTTCAGTTGCTGGTGTTGTGTCTGGGGCTGCTGGGGAGTATCGTTGGATACTCTTGATTGTGTCTGCTTTGTGCCCTTTCTCTGTTGAGACTTGTACATCAGGCCGATTCGCGCCGCATTATCCAAAGGCACCTTTGCCTTGGGCTGCTGCTCCTGTCCCTCTTTTGCCTGTCCCTGCTGTTTCGCCTGCTCCGTATCCTTGATTTGAGCTTTCTGAGATTCCGTCTTTTTGCCGGTACCGGCCACATAACGGGTCATCACCTGATTGATTTTACGACGGTGTGCTTTGGGTTGTTGATCTGATTTGCTACGGGTATAGGTCTCTTTGGGGGGTTTCTTCGTTGCCTTTTGTTTCTCCGGTTCCCTTATTGTTTTGGTTTCCTGATGTCGCTTCGTTTTCTTCGAAGAAGTATGCTGATGAATGCCGACCATCTGAGAACGCATCGCCATATTGGAACCGGTAATATTTGCTGCCATATACAAAACACCCTTTCACTTGGTTCTTTGATACTTTTATCACTACAACATGCTTCAAGGTAAAGCCGGTACATGTTAACAATATGTTAAATATTTATTAAAATTTTGTAAAATTTGATAAAAACATTCTTAGCCTGATTGAAACGGATACTATTCCAGCCCCTTGCCTTTTACAAAACGTGGACGATTTCTGCCCAGAATGGCGTCACGGTGAAAATTGCCCCTGCAATAAATGGTGTAAATCTCACCGTAAACTTCCTTGCCTGAAACTCTTGTGCTGACCACTCCTTTTTTATACGAGGCTGAATATGTATCATAATCCGCCGCAGAACAGGTGGGAATAGATTTAATATAACGGGGTGTAAGGTCTTTCAAGCTGTCGGGATATTTTCCCTGATGTACCTTTGCATATTTCTCCAATGCCAGGCTTATTCCAACCAGGTTAGTGGAGCAGGAAAAAGCATGTTTCATTGGCAATTTCTTTTTCTCAAGGGATTTTTCCCATAAGTTGTATAGAGCGAAGATTCCAAGTAATGTCAGGAATACAATTAAAGCAATTCCAAGAACTCTTATAGTATGAAATTGAATCCTGGAGCCTTTCGTTTTCTTCCGGACTGCGGAATGGGCTTCGTTAACATCGACTTTCATTTTCTCCGCTGTCTGATAGCGGTCATCCGGGTCCATAGAGATAGCTTTTTTGATGATCGTTTCGAGTTTTCGATCAGCCTGTGGATTGAGCTCACGAATTCCAGGCAGGGCAAAGGGCTTATTGGATGGGTCAAAGCGTGTTATCATCTGGTATGCGGTTGCTCCCAGGGAATATATGTCGGATCGGGGATCGGTCATGCCCTTGTATTGCTCAGGTGGAGCATAACCTGGAGATCCCATCCTGACGGTATCGCTTTTTCCGGGTTTATGCTCCCGGGCTATAGTAAAATCAACCATATGAGGATTGCCCTGCTTGTCTATCACTATATTCCCGGGCTTTATATCCCTGACTATGATGGGAGGATCCTGGCTGTGAAGCAACTGAAGTAAATCCAGCATCTGGGAGAGGAAAAACAAAATTTCCTTTGATTCCATTGGGACTGTACTGGATCTGATAACCGCCTCAAGTGGTTTGCCCTCGATATATTCCTCGATAATATAATGTTTGCCGTTTTCTGTTATGAAATCATAAAGCACAGGAAGCAGGGGATGTGAAAACTTACCGAATATCTCAGCTTCACGAGAGAAGAGATTTAGCTCCTGCTTTCTATGTCGTTTGGAGAACGACTGGAACCTTAAAACCTTAACAATAGCTTCCTTGCCGTTATCTTCATTATCCTCCGCCAGGTAAACGTACGCCTGACCTCCTCCTCCTACACGCTTGAGGATTCGATAACGATTATTTATTAGATCTCCTATATTGTGAGGTTCTCTATCTCTTTTCATATACTTGATATTTAGTTAAAGGTATATAAAATCTCCTTTTAAAAAAATTATATTTTATGTAATATCCGTATTTATTCAGACCCATCACTGCAGGAGAGGCTTCCAGCCTTGATTTTCGTAGCAAGATGCCACTCCTGCAAGGGAGGATTGAATGTTTACTAATATCCTTAATTTGACCTAGTAACAGCCAACTTTACTGTCGAATGTGCTATCAGGGGAATCTTCTTCAATTTTTGTTTCCCTGGGGTATGGAAATTTCCAATCGGGCATTTTTCGTTTGGTTTGCTCAAGGTAATCTTCAAATTTTTGCCCACCTGGCTTCCTGACTTTCGGATTTATAAATCGAAGATCCAACATGATAAACTCCCACGCCCACATGCGTGCGGGACGAAAAGGGGAGAATAAGGCCTGATAAACCATATTTAAAAGGACGGAGGGAGAATATGCGTTCTTCTCGTAAGCAACCTGCGCTTCTTCCATATTCATGCTTTTCAGGGGCATCAGGATATGATGTTGATTATACCTCCACAGGTTTTTTATCTTGATGCGTCCCTCCTCCTCACATATTTTGCAATAATCGGTTCCCGGAAACGGGTTGATGATCGAGGGGGCTATGAAATCGCATTTCTTGTTGATAAATTTTACCCCGGTTTTTAATGATTCCAGGGTGTCGTTCCAGTCCCCCCAGATAAACAATCCGGTAATTGATATTCCATTATCCCGGACGGCTTTTATAGCTTTTTTCATTAATTCAAGGGTCTGGGGTTTCCTGTATGTATTAAGAACCGTGGGATCAATGGTCTCCAGTCCCACCTGGATATTGAAACCACCGACACTACGCAGTCTCGGAAGGAGATCCTGGTTTCGAAGAATCGAGTTAACTCCGGCTTCGATCCAGAAATATGCTTTGATTTTTCTTTTTTCCATTTCATCGCAGAATTCGATGAGTCTTTCCCTGTCAAAAAGAAAATCGTTGTCTCCGAAAATAAAAACAGTCTTATGGTAGTCTTTTATCAGGTGCTCGAGATTTTCACATATCCACTCCCCGGAAAAGCTTCGATAATTGGAACGCCATAGAAACGCCTCCGAGCAAAAAGAACAATTGTTGACGCATCCCCTGGAATTTGTAAGAGCGAAAGCGATATTTCCCCCCATTGGCTTTATTGAATAACGTTTCATGGGGAAAAGATCCCACGCAGGCTTTGGAAGAGTGTTAAGGTTTTCTATCAGGGGCCTTACCGGGGTTCTTACAACTTTATCCCCTTCAAGGTATGCAAGTCCCCTGACTTCTTTGAGATTCGATTTGCTGGAAAGAGAATCGAGCAGTTCAGAAAATGTTATTTCTCCCTCTCCCTGAACAGTATAATCAAAATAACCCGTTCCCAGGAAATCCTCCGGTATGGCGGTAAACATGAAGCCGCCTCCGACGGTCTTGATCTCGGGATCTATCATTTTTACCAGCATTGCGCAGTAAATGGCATCGTAGGATGAAGCTATCACTCCACACGAGATACCGACCACTTCGGGTTTTTCTTCCCTGACCTTGTCCTCAAGCTCTTTCCAGGATGAATCAAGCCCGTATAGATCGGCAATAGCTACATCATGTCCTCCGGCTCTCAGGTAACCTGCAATGGATGCAAGGCCGTTTGAAGCCGCGTTAAAGAGGAAAACCTTCCAGAATTTTCTTGGGGGGTCCACAAGAAGAATTTTCATCTGAAAAACCTCAAATTATTTGCCTTTTTTTCCGTAATATTTCCTGTCGTGTTTAATTTGCTGCCCTGTGATTCCGCCAATGAGCCCCCCGGCATTTGTAGCGACAGACTTGAATGGTACTCCGATTCTTTTCTGTATGTCGTCAGGCTTGTAATCGTCCAGGAATAAGCCTTTGTTGAGCAAAACATCGGGATATATTATTAAATCAGGCTTTTTCTTGTTTTTCAACTCCTTTTGAAGTGTTCTTAGTATGTCCTGTCCTGTCAGGAGGCCTGTAACTGTTGTTGTCTTGCCGAAGAAAGAGTTCCTTACCGGTATGAGTGAAACAGTTAATTTTTTAACTGTTCTGAATTCTTTTATAAGGGGTTTGAGAATTTTTTCACCGAGGATTCCTGTTATTACCCAGACATTCCTTTTCTCTTCCAGTGATTGAGTAAGATATCGACGTCTTCTATTGAAATCGGTAATTAACTTTCTGCAAAGACCCACGCCGTTTCCAATCTGATCAAAATATCCATAATGAGAATGTTTTGGGAAGTCTTTCTCCATCATCAGGTAAAATTCGTCGGACATGTAAAAGATTGGAAATCCGAACTTGTTCCTTGCCCTTTCCTGGAACTTCTTTACCATCACATAGATTTGTCTTGCCTCCGCAGGTCTGATGCTCCGGAGATTTTTATCCTTATTTTTAAATTTTGTCAAACCCACCGGAACAATTGATACGGTTTTTATTGTGGGATGTAGTGAGAACAGATCCTGAAGGGTCTTTTTAAGAACCTTGCCATCATTTACATTAGGAATAATGACAATCTGAGTATGACATTGTATGCCATGCAATTTCAATTTATTCAGGGGTTTCAGGATGTTCCCGGCCGATTGGCTTCCCAGCATCCCCACCCTTACTGAAGGATCGGTGGCATGGATGCTTACGTATAGTGGAGAAAGTCTCTGCTCGGTAATACGACGCAAGTCCTTCTCAGATATATTAGTAAGTGTTATGTAGTTGCCATGAAGGAATGAGAGTCTGTAATCATCATCCTTTAGATAAAGTGTTTTCCTCATCTTGCGAGGCATTTGATCAACAAAACAGAACATGCACTTATTATTACAAGTGCGTATTCCATCAAAAATTTCATTCTCGAAATCAAGACCCAGACTTTCCGACTCATTCTTGTGGATGACTGTTGAGTGTGGCATTCCTTCTCTGATGTAGTTTATTTCAAGTTTGAATTCAACGATCTGAAAGTAGTAATCGAGTATATCTCTTAATAACTGACCGTTGATTGTTATGATTTCATCACCTGCCCGGAAGCCGAATTTTTGTCCCATACCTCCGGGATCCACGCGGGAAATAATTGCTCCCATTAAGTTTCAAGATCCTCCTTTAGTTTTCGTATTGATTCTGTTAATTTATCTGTGATTTTTTGCATTTTTTCTTTTCTGCTGCCCTCGAATTGATCGGGATAAATGGGATCGCCATACTTGACAATAATCTGTTTGTACTTCGGGATAATCCCTGATTTGATTTTTGCATTTAATGTACCGGTTATGGCAGTGGGTACAATGGGTACATCAGCCATCAGGGAAATCATGGCGGCGCCGTGTTTTCCTTCGCCGACTTTTCCATCTTCTGAGCGGGTTCCCTCGGGAAACATTCCCAGGGCTTCTCCATTTTTCAATAAACTTAGCGCTTTTTTGAGAACTTTTCTATCAAACTTGTCTCTTTCCACCGGGAATGCACCCATAATTGTGATGAATTTACCCATAATTTTTTTATCGAAAAGCTCTTTTTTCGCCATGAAATTGATTTTTCGCTTTCGAAGTACAATTCCTACAACAAATGGATCATGATAACTTACATGATTTGACGCCAGAATCACTCCGCCGGTTTTTGGAATCTTGTCTTTATCAATATACTTTAGCTTGCAGAAATTATGATAGAAAAGCCTTAAAAGACCTCTGCCAATTTTATACAACATAAGAAATCACGTTTCCCATAAATCTTTACATTCTTTCCCTTGCATACTTCTCCAGTAAGTCAACCATTTCATCTATACTTAAATCGGAGGAGTCAACTTCAACCGCGTCTGCGGTTTTTACAAGGGGATTATCCTTTCTCGTGGAGTCAATCCTGTCTCTTTGTCTGATATTTTCCAGAATCTCACATAACTCCTTTTTTTCTCCATTATTCTCAAGTTCTTTTTGTCTTCGAATCGCTCTTTTTTGGGGTGAAGCTACAAGGAAAATTTTCAGGTCGGCATCAGGCAGGACATTCGATCCTATGTCTCTCCCGGCCATTACTACGTTTTCCTTGCGAGCCATCTCTCTTTGTTCTTTCACCAGGATTATTCGAATATCCCGGATGCTGGCGACAATCGAAACCAACCTGTCCACTTCGGGTTTAAACAGGTCTTCCGTAACATCTGTCCATTTTGCGTTGTCTTGGACCATTACTTTGTAGCCCGTTTTCGATTGGGGATCCTGCTTGATTTTCATATTAATATTTCTTGCAATCTCAATCAGGCTGTCTTTATTGTCAAAATTAATATTCTTCTCAATCGCCTTGTATGTTACCGCCCGGTACATCGCCCCTGTGTCAATATATAAAAATCCCAGTCTTCCGGTAAGAAGTCTTGCCGCCGTGCTCTTTCCTGATGCGGCTGGGCCGTCTATGGCAATCTGCAACTTTGGTCTCCTTTCAGTATGGGAGGTGGGAAACGGGAAACGGGAAACGGGAAACGGGAAACGGGAAACGGGAGGTGAGATGGGGAAACCACGAAGCCACGGAGAACACGGAGTTTTTTATTTTCAGATTCTTCGTGGACTTCGTGTCTTCGTGGTAAATAACTCCGATCTCCGCCTTCCGTAATCCGTTTATCGGGGCGAGACGACCCTCCTACAATTCCAATTTCCAACTTCCATTTTCCATCTTCCGGCTTCCGTTATCTCCTGTATCTGACCCTATTCTGTGAGGGTGGTTCAATAATTAAAATCGTGTAATTCTCCAGATATTTTCTTGCTACCTCCTGGACGTCATCGACGGTCACCCTGTTCATTCTTCGTAAAAGATTCTCGTCAAAATTCCTTCCCAGTCCAAGGGCTGAATAATATGCAAGGTAATGTGTTTGTCCTGCTGTTGTCTCTCTTGCGAGGAGATATTTTCCAAGGACTTTTCGCTTTGTTGCTGACAATTCCTTTTCTCCGATTTTCCATTGTTTGAGTTTGTTGATTTCCTTGAAAATCTTTTTTCGGCATTTATAAAGACTCTTGGGGTTTGTAACAACATAAACGATCATATGCGACGGTCCCTCAAGTTCCGGGTATTTGGATTGAAGCTGATAAGCAAGCCCCTCCTTCTCACGAAGCTCTATAAAGAGCCTGCTTGAGAGTCCCTCTCCCAGTAATGTCTCCAGTATCTTTGCTGCCGGATAGTCGGGAGATTTTACACCGGGTGCGGGAAATCCTATAAAAATCCATGCCATACCGGAGGAAGCTTGCAGGTGGAGTTTTTTCTCCTGCCTCATCGGTTCCCATGGAATATCGACGACACTTACATTCTGTCTCGGCATATCCGAAAGGAGCTTCTCACAAAGATTGATGATATCCTGTCCCTTGACGTCGCCACAGACCGAGAGAACCATTCGATTGGAGCAATAAAATTTTTCATAGAACATCCTGAGGTCTTCAACATTCAGCCTCCGGACGGTATTCTTGAAACCCGCTACGGGTTGTCGGTATGGGTGGTAACGGTAGAATTGCTTTAAAAATATCTCGTTTATAATGCCGTATGCTGATTTGTTTCCCTCTATTCGCTGAATAATCTTACGTTTTTCTTCCTCAAGAATTCCTTCTTTAAATCCGGGATGCTTGATGACTTCGAGCATTCTCTTGAAATTGATTCTGAATGTGTCCTTTGTGGATATCAGTTTAATATATGCAAAATCAGGCGAGGTTCCACCGGTTACAAAACACCCGTCAGCTTCCGCCTTTCCCTTGAGGGGAATGAATTTATCCTTTCCTCCACCTCTGAGCATCATCGCCTGTATAACGCCTGTGATGCCCCCGTAAGTGTCCATTTCCTGCATCACGCCAACCTTTATTATCATCTCCGCGCTTACAATACCACACCCGGGTCTCTCCTGAACCAGTATTTTCATGCCGTTGGGCAATGTCTCATAAAAGATCCTGCCCCCCTCGGAATGATAATCGGGGCGGTATGTCCAGGGTAGGGGAGTCTTACCCAAAACAGGTGTTTTAAACGAACTTGGATATTTGCTTGTATTATCTGCTATCGCTGAAGATGAAATTCCGTAGAAGCCTGTTAATAATATCAATATAAAAACAGGCAAAATAACTTTTAGAAATCGTAGATTATTTTGGGCTTTAATTTTCATATTATACTCCTGTATTACTCAGCGAAGAATCTCCTCGAAAACGATCGCTCTACTTGTCATCCTGAGCGGAATATGATCACCTTCCTTTAACAAACAAACCTTTCTCCAGAACGGGATTTACTTATCTTCGATTTATTCCACAGCGAAGGATCTCTACTTGTCTCATCCCTTATAATAGTCATTCATATTGAGACTTGCTCCTTCTACATCATCGGGGACGAGATTCTTCGCTTAAGATTGACAATTGCGTTAGTCCTGTTTGCGGTAAAATCAATCCTCCTCTTCGTCTTCTTTCGGCGCGGGTTCCATAATATAAACCACGTATTCTTGGCCGAAATACTTGTTTGCAACATTGATAACATCTTCTTTTGTAAGCTTATTTATCCTGTCAATATAGTCAACGCCATATTCCATATCACCGAGAATTTCGTAAAAACCCAGGGCATCAGCTTTTCCATCGTTTGTTTCGAGTCCGTAAATATATGTCTTAACCAGTAGCTTCCTTGCCTGGTTCATTTCTTTTTCTGTGAATTTTCCTTGCTTGATATCGGATAATATGTCGCAAATGTGCGTTTTTAAGGAATCAATTTTATCACTGGGAACCTCAGATGAGAATACAATCAACCCGGGATCTTTGGATGTCAGATAATTGGCTGCTATGCTATCGACAATCCGTTTCTTTCTGCAAATTTCGCGATTTAATATGCTGTTCTCTCCCTGTCCCAACATGAAAATCAGAAGGTCTGCCGCAAGCACATCGTCAAAATCCTTTATACCGGGGGACCGATATGCCATCGTGAAAATTGCCTTTTTCATAGGGTACTTCTTTTTATCAATCTTCTCTATTGTTTTCTCGAGGGGGATATTTGCATAATGATTGTCCCTGCTGCGTACACCTCCGGGCATATCCTTGAAAAAGCTTCTGATAAATTTTATATATTTTTCACGGTTGAAGTCCCCGACAATTACTATTACAAGGTTTTCCGGGGAATAGAATGTTTCCTTATAACGCAAAAAATCTTCCCGCCGGAAGCCCTCGATACTCTCTTTTGTGCCTATAACAGAACGGTTGTAAGGATGCTCGGAAAATGCCATTGAATAAAGATTTTCCTGGATAATAAACATGGGGCTTTCACGGGTCAGGTTATATTCTTCAATGATAACCTTTCTCTCCTGTTCGATGCATTCGGGCATGTAGCTGGCGTTTTTAATTGCGTCACAATAGATTTCAAGAGCATTGAAGCCATATTGCGACGGAATGTTCACATAAAAACGTGTGTAATCTTTGGATGTTTCCGCGTTGAAAATGCCGCCCAGCATCTCAATCTCTTTTTTCATCTGTATGCCCGTTCTTTTCTCGGTTCCCCTGTAGAACAGATGCTCGCAGAAATGCGAAATACCCGTGGTATGTTCGTTTTCGTTAATACTGCCGGTATTGACGAATATATTGATTGAAACAAGGGGAATATTAGTTTTCTCAAGTGTGATAACAGTCAATCCGTTATCCAAAATCTCTCGTTGCACACCTTTGAAATGTCTGTTTGTTTTTTTTGCGGCGAAAGCCTGTTTTTCATATAGAGGAGAAATATGGAAACAATTGACAAGGAGAAACAATATTATCAAGATACAGATTCTTAGCTTAATGCCCGATAAATCCGATTTAAACGTTTTGTAAATATTGCTTTTGTTTATATCAGGAAAACGCTCTTTTTTCATAAGTTTCACCTTTCGTTAAGGAATGTAATAATTATATTGACGCTTCTGTCAAGAAAATATTTCCCTGACTATATAATAAAATATCACAAAAAGAAATAATTTGCCATATATTACATATTTTATTTGGGGAAATAATAAAAAAAAACAGGGACAGTCTCCGGTTGTCCTCTGCGTACTCCGCGCCTGCACTGAACTTGTTTCAGTGATCTCTGCGTTGAAAAAAAACTTGCTCACCTAAAAATAATACTTTATATCTCCAAGATAGGTCGTCGGGTATCCTTCATATTCACTCCCCGGTTTTGCGTTATAAAACACCCCGCCGATAGAAATTTCAACGTTCTCCGCATAATTCCAGTTGATTCTCGGGGAGAATGCGGTTGATCCGCCGTCTATGTCCCGCGATACAAAGCCGTTAAACTTGATCAGCGGGGTTACGTCATATACAGCGCTGAGTCCGACGAACTGCTTTCGGCGGGTTCGAATTAAGCCTGGGTTTGGCTCGAATGGATCTATCGGTGAGCCTGTAGCGCCACCGTTATTGAGATATTCAAGTGTCAGGGTGAGTTTTTTAAAGGAATAATCACCGCCGACTGACCAGAGGTAATAAGCGTCTTTGAAATCAGGCTTGATTCGTGCGGCCTCGCCTCGAAATCCTCCATTTCCAATATATCCATCAAATGTGAAGCCTGCGACATTGTTTTCCCGGATTTTCCCACCGATAACCCCAATGTCATATTCGCCAAGGGTAAAATGATATTTGCCCGCCCCCATATTGTATCCCGGTAAGCGTGATTGTGAATATAGCCCCTCGATATTACCTGCGCCCAGCGGCATGCTCATGTGAATAGCATCGATCCCTAGTCTCTCGCCGGGTTCAATCTGTAATGGGGTCTCCGGGTTAAACATGTCCGTGGGTCTCCAGAATCTCATCACGCCCCAGGCGACCCTCTGTTTTCCCAGGGTGAATTGGGCGAATTTGGCATCGTAATACAGGTAGGCGCGGTACAGGGAATGCCTGATGTATGTGGACGAGTTGAGATATTTGCCCGATGTCAGGTCCCAGTATGAGTAAACCTGATCGTTTTTAAGTTGACTCCACATGGGGGTGGATACTATGTTACCGGTAATTCCCTCCATGTCATAAATAAGCCTGAGTTTAAGATTCTCTTTGTAGAATGCGTCGGTCTGAAGACGCAGTCTGTTAACATTCTGCGTGTATCCGGTATCTGTTGTGTTATCGTCAATAAACACCCATAATGTTTTGAGATATCCCTTCAGTTTGACTTTGAAATTTTTTGTTTTATAAATCTCTTTGGCGTGAGAGTTGTTGAAGCATGATATAAATAGGAAGAAAATGAAAAAGAAGAGGAGAAGTCCTCTCCCTGGTGATTGTATATATTTGTTTTTTTGTTTTGTTTCTTTGATAGTCCCTTCTCCGAATTCTGATAACGACAACCGGTAGCGGAAACCTTCAGGTTTCCTGGATTCCGGGGCTAATCCCCCCGGGAGGTTTAAAAACCTCCGCTACCGGTAGCGGAAACCTTCAGGTTTCCTGGATGCCTGGGAAAATCTCCCGGGAAGTTTAAAAACCTCCGTCATACGGGAAACGAGAAACGAGAGGCGGGAAACGGGATCCGTTCTTCGCCCTCAGTTATCATTCATTCTCTTCGTGACCTCCGTGGCTTCGTGGTGAAAAAACATCCGTATTTTATTCCCTTTTCGATCCCTTTGTGCTCTTTGCTTCTTTGCGGTAAATAAAACAGATCCTTCATCCGCCATTCGTTATCGGGACGAGGACGTCCCTCCTACAGTTCCGCCTCCCACCTCTCGCCTCCCACCTCCCGCTTCTCGTCTCTCACTTCACACTTCGCGTAATAACTCAATTGAATTAATTGCTTTTCGTAATTCGATTTCTTTTGCTTTCTTCTTTTCTTTTAACTCCTTGATGTTCCGACGAAGATGCCTGAGGCGATCCTCCTCCCTGGACATTTCTCCCACATAACGTTCTCTCAATTTCTTCTCATCGGATGATTCTCCCAGTGCCTTCAGGTTCTCACGGAGTCTCTTTTGATCCTCGTGGATTACACGCACTTCCTCTTCATTCTCCTTGATATCACGTTTAAGATCTGAAATTTGGGCGGAAAACTTTAAAAGTTCATCCAATTTGTTCCTTGTGGCACGGTCAACATATCCGTTAGTTGCCCAATAGCTTACCAGATCGGGTCTGAGATTTTGCAGGCTATAGCATTCATACTGCATATGCTTCTCTTTTACCGTGAAGCTCATACTCTTTTTTGCCGGGACGTCAAACCTGAAACGATAGAAGTTTTCAGTTGTTTCGAATGGCTCCTTTGTGTCGATAAGATCCCATCCGTGGTTGAAACGATGTTCCAGGAAAAGGTCAATCTTTTTATCTTTCTTATTCTTGATCTTGTATTTCTTCTTTTCCACCTGGAAATAATCCAGGTACATATACCCGGAGTCAATCCTTGCCCTATGGATATTATGCTTCTCACTCTCATTGTCCGATGTTACAACACAACCCAACTCCACCGAGTAAGGCACAATCCTCTCCTCCTCAGGCTTCATTGTCTCAAGCATAGCCTCTCCCACGTATGTCTCATCTTCCATAACGGTAACGGGTCCACCTTCCAGGGTTAAGCCTGTTGTATTCTTGATAAACATTGCCGACATGGGATTCTTCTCCCTGACTTCCCGATTATATACGGCAACTTTGTCTGCATCAAATGTGGTCTGCAATATCGGCACCAGTGCGGACTGATTGCGTTTTACCGTGACCGGATTTTCGATTGAATACTGGAATAGATCGCCCACTTCAACTGTCCTTGTCTGAACGGGCATAGATGCAGTTCTTGCCTGCGCCCTGGACCTGGAAAGGGGCGCCATCTTCATTCGTACTTCGCCTTGCATCGGGGGCGGAGCTGCGGGCCTGCTCAGTAAAGCCGTGCCTGGAGCTTCCATTTCCGCTTCTCCAAAGTCGTCGTCTTCACATAGCATTCCTTCTTCGAGGATGGGAGGAGCATAAGCTTCCTCCTCTTTGACCTCAACAACGGGTCGTTTCTTGTAACGGGGCGAATACAGGTCGTGAATAAACGATATGGGAAGACCTGCAACAAGAGTAAGGGACACGTTTTTCCAATCCTCATCCTGTGTGTTGTCAACAAGTGCCCAACCCTGGATGGTAGGTTTTTCCTCTTCCAATAGAATCCGGTATGACGCCTTCCATACAGGAGTTTCCACGACATATGTCGCGAGCAATGTTCGTTTGCCCTCTCCTTTTGCGTATATGGTAAGCTTCTTTGCGTCCTTTTTCTTTGCCGATATGAGGACTTCCAGCAGATGGTTCAAATCTGATTTAAGATTTTCATCCAGGAATGTTATGCTTTTTAATTCAAGAATATCGTAAGTTCTCAGGGATTCACCATCCACCAGAATTGTTATAAGATATGTTGTCAGGGTCATATCATGTAATCTTTTGTTAATCGCCTGGATTCCGGTGACAATACCGGTGATATCGTCGGATCCCACAACTACGCGAACATTGGCGCCCTTGACCTGGGATAGTAGTCCTGTTAAGGCATTCTGTTCGGGGAGGCGAATGGCGATATCCTCAAGTTGTTTCTCGACAGGCTTTGTCGATTCGTAACTTATGCTGGATATCAGCCCTCCCGACAGATCCAGAACCGTGAGGGATTTGAGCACGTCATTCATCTCGTTTGATTTGAATTGAAGCTCAATTGTCGCGTCGTTTTCAACATCCCCTTCTCTCTCGAAATATCCGACGCCATGCTTGTAAAGCAAAACTTTTTTAATGGGAAGCATGTAAGCACCTCCTGAATTTTTATAAGATTCATCGTAAAAAAAATATATAACTCCTGCAAAAACTTTTTCCTATATATCTTAAAAATCCTTTACTTCTTAGATTTCGCATACCTGATATCTTTTAATTAAATCACTCAATTTGTCAAAAATGCGATTGAGAAATATTCTTTAATAGCCTTATAGCCATATTTCACAATATTTATAAACTTTTCGAGTTTTTAAGACAACACCCGATTTTAATCGGGTGGTTAGAAGCCTATAAAATCTACCTCCCACCTCAACTTAACCGTTTCAACGGTTTTTTAATGATATAAACCACTGAAGTGGTTAGGACGCTGTAGTGGTGGGGTTTACACTCAATTCACCACAATAAATTGTGGTGCTGTCCTAAACCCCTTATAACGCCTGTTATCACCTGAAAAACACCTGTTATCACCTTAAAGTACTTGAAATAAATTCTATTACTTCTCAAGAAATTCACATGTGCGAAATGTGAGTACTTTACTTTATTGAGTTATTTATCCAATCCCATAGAATATTTCACCCCACTTTTGCTACAAATTATTATGAGATATTAATCCCGGGAGGATGAGGGAATTGAGCGGGGAAATTCTGGCAGACAGATACATTATCGGCAAAATAGTGGGCGAGGGCTCTTACAGTATTGTTTTTAAGGGATGGGATAAGGAAAAAAAGCGAATTGTCGCTGTAAAAGAATTGAAGAGATCGGGCATGACTTCGGGAGAAATAAAGGAGTCCCGGGATCTCTTCTTTCGGGAGATTAATATTCTCAAGAGTCTCAATCATCCTTCCTTTCCGAAAGTATATGATTTCCTGTGTTACGATGAAAGATATTACCTTGTGATGGAATGGGTGAACGGTGAAGACCTCTTGAGCCTTCTTAAAAGGAAATTCTGGATCCCGGAGGACATCGCAATCGGATATATGAAGCAGATCCTGAAAGCCCTGATTTACCTGCAGGACGAGAAAAGAAATATCATATACAAGGATCTGAAACCATCCAATATCATCCTGACAGGCACGGGGCAATTAAAGATAATAGATTTCGGAGCGGCACGGTTTTACTCACCCGGCAAGAAAAAAGACACCCACGCCCTTGGCACGCCGGGGTATGCGTCACCGGAAGCATACACGGGAAGGCAGACCGATTTTTCCGCCGATATGTATTCCCTGGGGGCGACATTTTACCACCTTGTTACAGGAATGGAGCCTGTCTGTTTTAAGTTCAAATTTCCATCGCCTAAAAAGTTTAACGGGAATCTGAGCGACGGTTTCTCAAAATTCCTCATCGAATGCCTGAAGCTCGGGGATAAAAGAATACCCGACGCAAAAAGCGCAAGCGACAGGCTTTCCGGAATAATGGGAATTGATTACTTGCCTGGCGACAAAAAAGCAGATAAAAACAAGAATCTTGAAAGATTATTTGTGTTTTCCTGTGGAATTATTGCCTTCTTCGTTCTGACATCGGTTATATTCTCTTCAGGATTTTTTTATAACTTACTCAATAACTTATCTCCCTTCCTTCAAGAGTTCGCAGCCTTAATCCTGGGTATGTTTTTTTCCGTTTGTGTTTTATATGGAGCAATAGGAATACTCATTAAAAGATTACCAAAAGGGTTTGACTGGAGTTCTTTGCGTATAATATTTATATGTTTTTGCGTTTGCAGTTTTATTGTCCCATACTTTAGTCGTGCAAGAGCCCCATATCCCGGAAGCACTTCTATTCAATGTCAGCAAAATTGTAAGAATATTGCACACGCTCTTGATATATATGCACGGGAGAACAACGGACATTATCCTGAGAACCTCGGACAATTGACACCAAAATATATCAGGGCGATACCCACATGTACAACCGCAAAGAAGGAAACATACACATCATCATACCATACAAACCGGGAACGCACTTCATTCACATTTTACTGCAATGGGGAGAATCACAGGAATGTCGGAGTCGAGGGAAATTTTCCTAAATTTGACTCGTATAAAGGGATTTTATGCAGATAAATATTGCAGGGGATGGTCTGACATTTGGCTTGAGGGTGTCGAAAAAGGTGTTTTTGAAATGCAGAGATCTCAGATTTCGCAGAGAATAACCAGATTAAAAACATTGATATCTCAAAAATGGAGGCGGGAAGTGGGAATCGGGAAACGGGAAATGTGAAAGGAAGTTGGAAATTGGACCCTGCAACCAACCTTCAACTTCCCTCCGTGTTCTCCGTGCCTTTGTGGTAAATTTCAACATTACTTATACCGTACTCATACAGTTTTCAAGGGGCTTTATCGACGGCATTACTTCCCACTTCTGTCTTCCGACCTCCAACCTCCTTTTTTCCTTATCGGGAAGACGCTGAAGCGTCTAAAGGTTTGTGTGAGAGACGCGGGGAGTGGGATTACTCCTATCCCCCCGGATAAATCCGGGGGTTAATCTCATGGGAGGTTTAAAAACCTCCGCTACCATTTTGGAAGTGTGAAGCGGGAAGCGGGAAGCGTGAGGTGGGAATCGGGAAACGGGAAATGTGAAAGGAAGTTGGAAATTGGACCCTGCAACCAACCTTCAACTTCCCTCCGTGCCTTCGTGGTTAATTCCAACCTTACTCATACCTCCGGCTTCAGTTATCTGCTTGCCATTCTCATTTTGTGCTCAAGTATGGAAACCAGGTTCGGATTCAACAGAAAGCGGTCTATGAATTTCTGCTCGATATTCCTTGATTTTTTGCGCTCCGGTTTAATATTTGAAGCTATCTCTCCCTTTTTCATCTCGAATTCCTCATCACTGAGACTCCTTGCCTTATCCATGGCCTCAGATAAGTTCTTCAGTGCAGCTTCTCGTTCTTTATCGTCTCTTATATGCATCTTGATCTTCTCTTTCGTCCTTGCAAGTATCCTTTCTTTGGCCTGTGGATATCTATCTTCGGGAATCCGGCGAATCCGTGAAAACAATCTCTGGAAACGCTCGCCTCCAGCCGCCTGTCCGATACGCTCCGGGTTAGCGATGCTTTTTACCGGTACGATACAGGGTTGGTACTCCTTGAGCACCACTTTCTGATTGTCATTGAGTATTCCACTGATTTCCTTGTTGAGAACCTTCATACGCTCATTAAACTCGACTCTTTGTTTCTTTATCTCTCCCTCGGCGTTATGATAACGTTTTTTAAGGTCATTAGTTACATCAGACTTGCTCATCAGTTGGGATTTCATCTCCTTGAGTACGCTATAAATCTCGTTATTCTTTCGATCAAATGTCGCTTGGATTTTATCTTGCCTCTGCTTAACTTCACGGGCGACGGGAAGGAGCTTCTGCATCTGGTCCTGCGAAAGATTTAGCCCGTTGATGAGGTTCAGTGTCTGTATATCCCGCATCATATCACGAATTTCGGATTTGCTGTAGCTTTTTGCAGACTCCGTAGGTGGAGGAGCCAGGCTGAATACTCCGATTAAAAATGATACAATTAGTGTGAATATAAATATCCTCTTCATGATAATCTCCCCTTTCCTGATTCTCGTAAGTTTAGACACAGAAAACACTTGTTTGTTTCGTTTTGTCAGGAAAATATTTGTAGGAGTGGCATCCTGCCACGAAAATCTTTGATATAAGCTGTTTATTATTAATGAAGTCCATTTCTTCTGCGGATAGATACCGCAGCCACCATTATTGTTATGATTGTTACAACGGTAGGGGTGGCGTCCCGCCGCTCAAATGACAAGACATTATTTTCAAGAAACAGCTTATAGAATTATTCCGGTGCGGTGAATCTAAAAGCATTATCCGGGATTATGTTGCTCCGTTATTAAGAAACAAGCAGATTTTCCGATAATTATACTAACGGAAGTATAGAAACGGACGTGGAGGAAAAATAACGATAGGATTGAAAATTTAACATGAGTCAGGACTTACTCAATTGTCATTCTGAGTGATATAAGAAAGGATTACTTTACTCCGATTGCTTTCTCAAAGACAGGATTATCTTTTGTCCGTGGATTCACATAGCGAAGAATCTCCATATGCCCTGGATTGGTTTGACGAGATCCTTCACTGTGGAAGACATCGAAGGTAAGTAAAACCCATTCTTGCCAAGGTTGATCGCAATAAAGTAAGATGATCGTATTCCGCTCAGGATGACAGTTTCACGCGTTTCTTTAAAGTAAAAGTCTGAATATATGAATGAAAGAAGGAGGGCTATTAACATGAAAAAGGTGATAGGAATTCTGATAGTGCTGATGGCAATTATGATTGTTACAGGAACCGCACTGGCGGATCAAAGTGAAGATCTGCGGGTGGCTATCAGGAACGGAAATATGATACAAGTCAAGGCAATCCTTAAAGAGAATCCGAAGCTGTCCCAGCAAAGAGACCAATATGGCTACCTTCCGATGCACTATATCGATCATAACCAGGGTGAAAATGATGTGATAAAGGGTATCCTGGAACTTTTACTTAATGGCGGGGCGGACATAAACGGTGGCAACCACCAGGGAAACGCCGCTCTGCACAAGGCCGCTCTCAGGGGAAATTGGAGAGCTGTGGAAGAACTACTAAACAGGGGAGCGAATGTGAACAGCAGGAATCAACGGGGAAGAACTCCTCTGCATATGGCGGCACTGAATGGCCATGTAAGGGTGGGAAAAGTACTCCTTGACAAGGGCGCACATATCAATCCCAGGGATAACAGGGGGAACACACCTCTGAGCTATGCTGCAATGAAGGGACATCCTCCGATTGAAAAAATGCTGTTAGACAGGGGAGCATTTGTCAATACCAGGAATAATAAGGGAGAAACCCCACTGTTCAAGGCGGTTTACCAGGGACATTATGATGCCACCAAGATACTGGCCAACAGAGGCGCAAATGTAAACGAAACCAATAACCAGGGAAGAAAACCTCTACAAGTTGCCATGGATGAGGATCACAGGGACATAGCGGAACTTCTAATCCAGCATGGCGCAAGAAGATGGCCAAACTGGAATTATCCCCTAGGTAAAATGACACCCAAATAATACCTGGATGATATGAATAATACAGAATGGAATGGGTATTCCCATATCGGCGAATGTGTTAATGAAAAAGACTATTTTATTAAACTACCCGGCCAACACGGTTCCCGTTTCTATAACGGGAAAAAAATGCTTGCTTGACTGCAAACACTGCGGCGGGATTTATCTTAACTCAATGAAAGACTGGTCTGAGATAAATCCCGGTGATGTCAGCGGGCTGTTGATGTTGAAAAAAAATACGAAGAATCCTGATGAGCAATATATAAAAAAGAGCGTGCTTGTAAGCGGCGGATGCGATACTCACGGTGCGGTTCCGTTATGGGAGAAAATTGAGATTCTAAAAGCTTTGAAAGATGCGGGGTTTCGTCTCAATATACATACCGGACTCATTCCAACGGAAAAAATCCCCCTCATCGCCCCTCTTGCCGACGTAATATCTTTTGATTTCATTACCGATGATATGACAATACAGGAGGTGTATGGAAGTCGGAAGCCGGAGGCTGGAAGATGGAAAATGGATGATGGAAAATGGAGGACGGGAAGAGATTACATTAAAGCTTACATCGCCCTGAATAAAGAGGCGGATGTTGTGCCGCATATCACAATCGGGGTTTTTGGTGGAAAAATCAAGGGAGAATATGACGCCATCGAAACAATTGCATCACTGGGATGTAACAGGATTGTGTTTCTTGTCTTTATTCCCACAAAGGGATCATATTATGAAAAATGCAGCCCTCCCTCTATTGAAGATGTCGAGTCGATATTTTCCCATGCCCGGAATGTCATGCCGGAGGGAGCCTTTGGTATCGGGTGTATGCATCCCCGGGGGAAATATAAATACAAGCTGGAGAGACTTGCATTTGAATACGGATTTGACTCATATGTGAATCCATCGAAAAAATTCAGGCTATTTCTCAATAAGTTAAAAGATGATAAAAACAAAAACGAAGAGATAGAAATGATAGTTAATAAAGAATGCTGTGCATTTTCGTAACTTTTCACCGCAAAGGACACAGACTCCCGCTTAAATGTCATCCTGAGCGGAATACGATCTTTTCCTTTCCTGAATAAAACATGGCAAGAACGGGTTTTGCATACCTCCGATGTAATAATCAGCGAAGGATCTCTATCCATGAATAGCGATCTCTCAGGACAACATTCAGGAGATTCTTCGCTATGTGAATCCCCGTACATCAAGGAAATCCCGTCCTTCAGAAAATCATCAGATTAAAGTAACTCTCTCATATATCGCTCAGAATGACAATTTGTACTTCTGGTTTACAAATATTTCCAATACAGAAGATGAATCCTAAAAATGCATTTTAGATCTTGTAATTACCGTGTTGTAGCTTTTTGCCGGAGAATAGTTTATTTGTCGCCGGCATAAAATATATATCGAGGAATGCCAAAAAATGACGTGTTTAATTAGCAATGAATCCTCGTATATAATAAGTTCTCTGCGCCCTCTGCGGTGAATTTAAAAGCAAAATACAAAGATCAGGTTTCAGGAAGGAATTACCTGTGGGGAATTTAATCATTTAATTATTGTATGAATCATAATATAAGCAGGAGGTTCCAATAGTGAGTATGGCTGAAGGTATGTTGTTGGATGTATGTATAAGAACAAAGATTCTACTTGATAAGATTGATTGCAGGGACATCGATCTAAAGGATTGCGCATATGATTTCAAGGAGATAAAAAAGGCGATTGACTCTATGCTGACTGAGCCTTCTCATTTGTTAAAATTGGCGGATTCATACTACACATTGGGGCAAATGGAAAAAGTTCTTGACATATATGAAGATATGGGAGAAACGGACAACGGGGAAGTACTATCGAGAACCGGCGAAATATATATGAAAATGAAAGCATATGATAAAGCGGGGGCTCATTTCGATAAAATGATAGTGATGTTCGAAGGTGACCCGTCTGGATGGTTCAATAAAGCCAACCTCTATTTCGAGTCAAAGACCGCCCTGGAAGATTCTGTCTTTTATCTGGAAAAGGCTCTCGAATTGGATTCCGATTACATCGACGCCCTCATTCTGATGGCCGAAGTATGGCTGGAGAGGTCTAATAAAAAGAAGGACAGGTTCATAAAAAGACGGATGCTCAAAGAGGCCGGGGAATGTCTTGACTCCGCCGAGAGGCAAAACGATGATGAGCCTTCGCCCTTGAAAGAGCTTAATCTGGCAAGGATCATGAGTCTGCGATCAAAAGTGGATCCTGATAAGAAAGATGAATTTGAAAAAGCTTCCCTTGAGTTTCTTGAAAAGGCTATGCAGGTTGATGAGGATATGAGGCCCGCCATAATGGAAAAGATCCGTCAAGAGAGAGCTTTCGAGGGGCTTGGGTTGTTAATGGGAGAAATAATGCCGGAAGATGAAGAGGAGCCTGGAACCGATGAAGATATCGGAAATATCTCTAAAGAGGTTGAATCTATAGAGAGTGTTTCAGTTGAAGAAATCGAATCGGGACAGACTGAGGATGTTGTGGATGTTGAAGTAACTGAAGTAACTATAGAAGAAAACATAGAAGAAGAGACTATAGAAAATAGCGGCTCTGAAACGAAGGAAAAGGAAGAAAAGGAAGAAAATGATTCTTTACTTGAAATCGATCATATCCTGAGTCCCGGCGACCTGATTCGTGAGGGGAAGGAGCAGATCCGGCGTCGCAATAAGAAAGGTAAAGTGTCACAGATTGCAATGTTAAGACCTGACGAGTTGGATTAAGTTTTTCTCAATGCTTTCATAATTCCGCTTATCCCGACTTTTTTCTCAATCTTGAATATTTCCTCAACAGCTTTACCACGTTTCCATGTTTTTATATGCTTGATTTTATCAGCTTCCTCCAAAAGTCCCAGATCGATAAGTGTTTTATATTCAACCCACCGGGCGAATCCCTCCCTGAAAAACCTGTCACAGTTCATTAATTCCTGGTCCCTGAGGAATGCATGTGTCAGTTCATGCGCAAGGATTGCCTTGAACTTTTTTTTATTCATTCCCTTTTTAAGATATATCATATGCGCCATGCCGTTTTTTCCAAGGTTTTCGTAATGATATTGTCCCTTTACTCCTTTTAACTGAAGCCATATTCCTTTCAGGTTGAATTCGTCTCCCGAGTAAAGCTCGATTATAACCGGTGATTTGATTTCCATTCCAAATTTTCCGACAAGGTATTCTCTCATCCCTTTCAGAACTTCTCTTGCCTTATATATATCGGTAACCTTTTCATATATTTCTCCGTCGGCGGAATACAAATGAAAATCACTCTCGCCTGTCAGAATATATTCTATAAGGCGGCCTCCAGTTATTAATATCTTTTTCATCGTGTTGAAAATATTGTCAAACATATAATGCATGGTAATCAACCCTAATTATAATTTCTCAATGAAATTGCATTAACATTATAGCAAATAATATTTTGATATACAATAAGCATTGTTCGCCTTCGATCCCACCTGTCAACTTTCTATCTTCTATCTTCTATCTTCCATTTTCCAGGTGGAACAAGTCCTTTAAAAGATCCTCCACACTTTCATATCTTTCCTCAGGGTGAATTTGAGTAGCTTTCTTGATTATCGTATCTATCCCGGAATCTATTGGTTTCATCTCCGGATTCAGGTTAACCGTTCCTTCTATAATTTTTCTTTCCGGAGATTGCCCTGTCAGAAGCTCATATAAAATAATTCCAAGGGAATATATATCAGAACGATTTGTGATCGGTAATACGGGAATTTGTGGAGTATATTTGGAAATCTGATTCTTTTTCGTGTGGTATAGTAATTGCTCAGGGGAGATGTATTTTGCATCGCCCCAGAGGAATCCACGATGGGGCGGTATCGCGGTACAAAATTTATCAGATTGGCAAAATTCAATATCAGTTATCTTTATCCTGGAATCCACGATAAATATATTCCCGGGCTTTAAATCACAATGAAATACGCTCTTTTTGTGGAGGACCCCAAGTATATCCGCTGTCTCTTTCACAATTGAAATCGCCTGTTTCTTCGAGATTGGTTTTTCTGATTCCAATAGATCCCTCAGTGACTCTCCTTCGATATATTCCATGATATAAAAAGGGACTGCCAATTTCATCTCTTCCTTGAAATTTCCATAAGGATCCCTCACCCGCATAGAATAGGACGGTATGTCTTCCCAGGTTATTGAAAACTCTTCCGCCTCAAATATTTTAATTATTCTGCTTTCATTAACAAATTTGCAAATTTCCGGTACAATTTCAAACCGTTCGCCGATTTCAGGACATGTAAAGAGATATTCCTTTCTCATTATCTTGACAGCAAAATAAGAGACAGGCTCTTCCTTGTTAATTGATTTCATTTCAGCCTTGTAAACCAGCCCTGTGGCGCCTTCTCCAATTTTCCTGCCAAGAATCAGATTCCCAAGGTCTCCTCCTGGAAGATATACAGGGTTGGCGTCATTGTCATTTTCCGGCAAATAAAGTTTCATGCGATCTGCCTCCTGATAAGGTCTAATTTATTCTATAAGAGGAGTTACGCATTTTGTCGTTGCGAGGAGCGAAGCGACAAAGCAATCTCAAGGTTTCTGGACTTTTCTTGACGGAGATTGCTTCGCCTCTGCGGAGGCTCGCAATGACAAGGTGTAAGTCCTACTATAATAAAAATAAAAAATTGCAGGGGCGAAACTTTACTCGCTCCTACACTATAATATTTAAGATCCTTATTAATGTAAAAATACAAATATATTTGCTTTAAGTCTTTTCTATATACTTTTCATCAACTTCGATTAAATCGATGAAATTTGCTATTTTCAGAGGTTTGCCATATCTTTGAATCTTATTCTCTCCTACCCAGGATGCCTCTTTTAAAAGGAATAATTTTCCCTCCTTCAAAAGATTGAAAGCATCCTCGGAAAATGGAATCGAATCCCCTTTTTCCAGGCTCATTATCCAAAAATGTTTACCATCGGCAGGTGGCTTTGCCTGAATGTCAGCAATCCTGTTTAATATTTCCATTGCCTTATTTTCAATGGAAGCTGCTGTTTTTATTTTTTCTTTTGGCTTCGGTCTTTTTTCCGGTTCCAAAAACCAGGAGCTACTTATCTTCCAATCGTTTGATTCCATTTATTTAATTCCTCCAAATATAATATATAGTATCTACTCTGTCCGGGTAGCTGAGGGCAACCGCCCTCGACATTTTCTACTACTCCCAGATTTTATGGTATTCCTGTAGATCCCTCAAACTGGATAGAAAAGTAGTATCCACCTTTTTCCCGCGCCCGGTACCTTTTGCTCCAAGGGGAACCAGATGATAACGCCAGTCCTTGTCCTTGATCCAGTTAGAACTGTAGGCGTAATTCCATTTAGTCCATGTATGCGGTCGTACATATACATCTTCACCCTTTTCAAGACTCATGCATGCTTTACCGAAGGAAGTGGACTTTAAATTGCCTGCATTGTTTTTCAGGTAAGGAATATGGATAATCTTCCCCTCTTCCGGTTGTTCTTCACGTAACCTGGCAAACTCCTTTGCAATTTCCCTGGGTTCAGGCATTGACGAAACCGGTTCAGGCTTTAAATCCTCCAGCTTACCACCCATTCCCAACTCATAAAAATCTTGTAGTTCATTGAAATTTGAAATTTTTGTTGAATCTTCTTTTGAATTTACAAGATGGAAATTTATTTTCTGTTCCGAATCCCAATAATTAATGATCCACTTCGTCCATTTCATCGGGTTTAGATAAACGCTTTCCCCTCTATCCAGTGTATTCACAGCTTCCACTAAGCTCCTGTCCCTTCGGCTGTTTTTCTTAACAACGTATGGCATATAAACAGTTTTTCCTTCTTCCGGGTTGGAAAGTCCATCCTGAATTTTTTCCATTATGGCGACTGCCTCTTCTCTGGTAACAGGCTTTTTCTTCGCCTCTTTGCTACTCAACTCTATAGAATCAGAGTGGCTTGCAGGAATTTTGCCATCCGTTTCTTTTGGTCTTATTCCATTTTCCTTGCTGACATAGTTCATCTGAGAACTTGCTCCCAATTTTTGAATATTCATATCCATAAGATTACCTCCTTTAAAATAGCTTCGAAATATTTATGTTTTATTCTTCACTGTTTCTAATATACATCTTTTTCATGTTCCAATAAAGTTCCAATAATGATCCAAATGTAAAAAAAGAATATTTATTAGATGCAGAGGGCGGTTCCCTCCACTACCATTATCGGAAATTTTCTTCCCTTCATCCCTCAAAACAGAGAAAAACCGGATATAATCGCAGTCTATCCCACCTGTAATCTCTGAATAGTATCCAGATACCGATATTTTTCATAATCCTATTGCATTTGAAAAAGGATTATGATATAATGACCGTGCAAAAACCGACTGTCACTTGTTGGTAATTAGCGGAAGACGGTTTTGTATATTGCGCTGTAGCTCAACGGTAGAGCAACCGGCTGTTAACCGGTATGTTGTAGGTTCGATTCCTACCAGCGCAGTTTTTATTTCGGGTAGTATCTATTCACCGCAAAGACCACAAAAGGATAAAAGAAAAAAGGTAACTATTCACAGCGGAGGACGCAGAGTTTTAAATGAATTTAACGCTTTAGACAATTATCAAATCGACATAAAATTTGGGTAGAGGATGGTCTCCCGACCAGTCTGAAACGGCGTAATATCAAGGCTTGCAATTCCTCTCACAAAAGGGGCTGAATAGATACGAAAAAAGAAATTGGAAAATGGATCCATTATCCTTATTCCATCTTCCATCCGGAGATATCATTTTTTCTCAGGCTATCCTCTGCGCCCTCCGCGCTCTCTGCGGTGAATTTAAAGTATTCTCCGGGTTAATGAAAACGTCGGATAGAGGAATTTTCAGGAAAACAATGAAACCAACACCAACTTATACATAAAACAGGAGGGGGAAATTGGACAAGGATAAAAGAAGGCTTATAGCGGAAGCGGGAGTTTTTCTTGCCCTTTCAATCGTTCTTGAATATGTCACACTTTTCATTCCCAGACTTCCACAGGGCGGGAAGATAATTTCACTTGGAATGATTCCACTTCTTATATTTGCCATTTTGCGAGGAGGAATCCCCGGAATGATGATGGGTTTCGCTATGGGTTTATTATTTTACTTCCTGGACCCATTTTTTCTCCACCCACTACAATATTTTCTCGACTATCCCCTTGCATTTGGTCTTGTAGGAGCTGCCGGGTTTGTTGCCCAAAAAAATAAAGAATGGACATATTATTTAGCAATTCTCACGGGGCTTTTTCTCAGGTTCCTTGCCCATTTTGCATCGGGCGTGGTGTTCTTCAAAATATACTTGCCTGAGGGATTTAAAAATATATATTTATATTCCGCCGCATACAACGCGGCTTTTATTATCCCCACGGCAATAGTATGCATACTTCTGGTGCCTTACATGGTGAAGAGAATTTTTTCTCTTGGAAATGAATATCGCTAAATCTGGAAAAAAAATTCTCAGAAAAGAGAAACGGGAAAAGAGAAACGGGAAAAGAGAAACGGGAAAAGAGAAACGGGAAAAGAGAAACGGGAAAAGAGAAACGGGAAAAGAGAAACGGGAAAAGAGAAACGGGAAAAGAGAAACGGGAAAAGAGAAACG
>JAIORV010000129.1 GCA_021107945.1 Vulcanimicrobiota bacterium
CGGGAATAACTGATCTCAAGGCGGCATGATTTTTTGACAGAATGTATATACACCCGTATCGGGAATAAGAATAAACAAGAAAAGCTTCATTCAAATTATGGAAAGGGCGGTATAAAACTGTGGGTGAGAAAGAACCGGTAAACCGTTAAAACGGTTAAACACCCAATGTTTGGGGCGTCGTCCTACCACCCGATTAAAATGCGGGTGTTGTCTTAAAAATGTCATCAAAGATTAGAAACAAGTTCAGGATGACGTATACCAGCCGGTTCTCATCAAAAATGCGTAAGTCCTGTTAGATTCTGCGGTGGCAGGAGAGCGGATTACGGAGGACAGAGGCAAGGGGACGGTGGTCGGTAGGATGATGTGCTTTTTGGTAAGCCCCTGAAAATTTATTTTAAATTCTCCGTGTACTCCGTGTCTTCGTGGTAAATATATCTTTTTCTCCGTATATCCTCTGCGAACTCAGCGAACTCTGCGTTGAAAAATATCTTTAAACGACCGAATAAATTGGAACAAGGATGTAATTAATATGGAAATACAGACTTTGCAGGAACTGGTGAATCTATTCAGGGACAGGAAATCAATGTGTCTGGAAGGGAATAAGGAATACTCTTACAAGCAAGCCTATCATACCATTGTTACTCTTGCCCGCGGTTTTCTTTCATCAGGGCTCGCTCCCGGCGACCGTGTGATGATAATGTCCCAAAACAGGACCGAGTGGATGCTCACTTCTCTTGCGTTGAATTATGCCGGTATAATTGATGTTCCCAGGGGTGTAAATGCGTCCGACACCGAGATTAACTACATCCTCAAGCACAGCGCACCGGGGATGATTATTGTTGATAATGAGAAAGCCTACATGAGGATGAAGGGAAACAGGGAGATTATCTCCATCGAGAAAATACATGGGATCCGTTGTCTTGATGATATAATAAAGAAAGGGGAAAAATCACATATATCGATTCCCGAGGTGAATCCGGATATGGTTGCCAGTCATCTTTACACATCAGGAACAACGGGTGAACCCAAAGGGGCGGAACTCACCCATCGCAACTATGCCGCAAATATCAATGCCTGCAAGAGAAGACTCCATGCCGATGATTCAGATCTTGCCATGTCGGTTCTCCCTTTGTGGCACGTTCTTGAGAGATTGGCTGAATATGTATTTCTTTTCTGGGGTGCAAGCATTTATTATTCCTCCATTCCTTCATTGAAAAAGGATCTGAAGGTGATTCGTCCCACATGCCTGGTTGTGGTTCCCCGGATACTTGAAAAAATATATGACACCAGGGTAGTGAGAAGTCTGGAAAAAAAATCCGGGATAACAAAAGGTATTTTCAAGTTTTTCATCGGCTTGTCAATAGATTCAAGACGCGGAGGATGGAATCCGTTCAGGGCGATTGAGAAAATCCCCCGGCAATATCTGGATAAGCAGGTTTTTTCAAAATTGAAAGAGGGACTTGGAGGAAGAATACGCCTGCTCGTCTCCGGTGGAGGGAAGCTCAGGCGCGATATTGATGATTTCTTCTTTGCCGCCGGTATTCCCATTCTTGAGGGATATGGATTGACAGAGACAAGCCCCGTTATAGCGGTAAGGTCTTTTGAGGATTTTACACCGGGAACCGTGGGAAAGCCCCTTGGCAACCTGGAAGTAAAAATCCTTGATCATGATACAGGCAATGAAATGAAAAAGACTAAAATCGGCGTGATATTCGTCAAGGGTCCCAGCGTGATGAAAGGATATTATAAGAATGATTATGAAACCCGCAAAGCTTTCAGAAACGGATGGTTTGATACGGGAGACCTGGGATACATCGATAAGCAGGGGAATATTGTTATAACAGGCAGGATGAAGAATATCATCGTTTTGTCGAACGGTGAGAATATAAGCCCGGAGTATATTGAATTTGCTTTAAAAAGGTCGCCCCTGATAACGAATGCCATTGTTGTAGGGCAGGATTGGAAGGGACTGGGCGCATTGATTGAGCCGGATTTTGAATATCTTGAGGATATATATGGCGATGAATATGCGAATCTGGAAAGCTCGGAGATTCACAAGCTCTACAAAAGGGAAATCAGGCATAGTGTCAGTCCGCTTTCGGGGTTCAGGGAATTTGAATGTATAAAGTCTTTCCGATTATTGAAAAAAAGCCTGGAGCCGGGCAAAGAGTTGACCTGGACGATGAAGCTGCGACGATCCGTTGTCGAGAGAACTTTCAACAAGGAGATAGAGAATATAGGCGTTGATATTAACGGAAAAAGATAATAACTTCGATACTGTAGGAGCCTTTTCCCAAAGGCGACATAGGCAATACTAAACGACATTAAACAACGGCGGTCAACGGTGGGATATTATCGGAATCAGGAAACCATTGGAAATCGGGGTTGGGAAACCCCTCCTACAGTAAAAATGAATACGAAATGGTATCAATCCCCCCATATAGCGTCCAGATGCTGGTCCCTGCCGGAACCATGTTTATACAGGTTATATTTCAGGGGACATTTTTTATGATAATCCTGGTGATAGTCCTCGGCTTTATAGAATATTTTCGCCTCAAGGATTTCTGTGGCAATGGGCTTATTAAATTTACCAGATTTCTCCAGTTTCTTTTTTGACCCGACTGCCAATTTCTTTTGTTCCTCATCGTGGTAAAATATTGCCGTTCGATACTGAGATCCCCGATCAACAAACTGCCCGCCGGGATCCGTGGGGTCTATCTGTTTCCAGAAAACATCCAGGAGCTTTGAATAGCTAATTTTGGAAGGGTCGTACAAAACTTGCACGGCCTCGTAATGGCCGGTCTTCCCGGAGCATACTTCATTGTAGGTGGGGTCTTTCTTGTGCCCTCCGGTGTAACCAGATATTACTTCCTTTACACCATCGAGCTTTTCAAACGGGTTCTCCATACACCAGAAGCACCCTCCTGCAAATGTGGCTTTCTTATATTTTTGGCTTAAAAATGCGAATGATCCCGATATGAGGGTTATTAATATGATAAATGAAAATATTATTGTATATTTCATTTGCTCACTTCCTTGATGTTTTCCCTAATCTTCATCGTTCAGACTCCTCATCGTAGGCTAATCTTTGATGTCATTTTTAAGATAACACCCGATTTTAATCGGGTGGCGGAACGATATCCCCAAACAATGGGTGTTTAACCGTTTTAACGGTTTACCGGTTCTTTCTCAGCTACACCATTAACCTTCAGAATCTGAAAGCCGCTGAAGCGGCTAAGATGGCGTGGTTAAGCCATACTCCCTCCCACCACAATAAATTGTGGTGTTGTTCTAAAAATAAAATGTTGAATAATTGTTAATGCACTCTAAGTATCACATCAATTTCCATAGAAATATATTTAAAGATAAGCACTGTAGGAGAGGCTTCCAGCCTCGATATCGTGGCAAGATTCCACTCCTGCGAAGGGGAGGACTGAATATTTACCCTTAATCTTCATCGTCATCCCAGTATTTTTCTAATCCCTTTTTTTGGTATAAAACTGCAAGCTCCTTATAGAAGTAATTCTTCTTATACCTGTATTTCTCCCCAACAACGGAAACCACAAACTCCTCGTCGAAATTCTGTAACAATAACAATGCGCCTTCTCTTAACGGAAAGTGTATTTCATTCTGAATAAAGCTCTCATCCTTGCCTATGTAATGAACTTCAGCTTCATGGTGTCTCTCGTCATCCAGAAGTTGATATAGAAAGCCGACCACTTCAGGCTCTTTGTATGAAGAGAGAAGTCTTAATGCAATATGTGCACTTACGATATTTGCTCCCGGTTTTTTAATCTCTCTCACCAATCCCCTGTATCCATTTTCTGCCGCCACGATATTTAAATCCAGGGCGATTTCTTCAAAAGGCTCGATATCTCTAAATCCTTCAAGAATTTTGACTCGAAAATCTTTCAGAACCCCAGTCGCCGATTCGCCTCCGATTTTCCCCAGTGAATCCATTGCCGTAAAGGGGAGAACCTCATCCTCAAGATATAGATACTTTCGAAGAATGGGCGTGAAGTCATCCCATCCGGAGTTCCCGATCGACTCGAGAATGCAATCAAGCAGGAATCTCCTGTCATCAATCAGTTCTTCTCCCGGCATTGTTTCAATATACTCGAGGGCATCAAGGAAATATTTCATCAAAGCCTGGCTGTTAAGAAGTTTTGCAAGAAAAATATGTTCGAACCTGAAATCCATCTTTTGAGCGCAATATTTTTGTATGAGGGAAGGTCGATCAATTACTCCCTGAATAAGATTCCTGGCCTCATCAATCTTGTTCCCATTGACGAAATCGTCTTCGAAAGTCTGCATGTTACTGCAAAGGTGAAAAAGAAAAAGCAGAACTTCATCTTTCTTGGCATGCTCCTCGAAGAAGTACCCGTTGAAACGGGCAACCTGGCATATAAAATTAAATACCGATTCCGCCTCCCTGACCATATATTCATCGGATTCCAGTCTGTTGAGAACTAATTGTGTAATTTTACATATCATATGAGCAATATGCTCATTATTTCTCAACCGGGATAATTTTTTCAAACAGGAATACAGATACCTATCCATTCGCGGCAGGTATATCATTCCGGTCAGTTTTTTTTTGTCGGTTAAAATATTAAATTCTAACCAGGACTCGTCAAAGTAAATAAATTCCATCATTTTCTCTTTGTTTCATTTATATTTGTTATCCATATTTTAGTTAGATGAACAATGTATGTCAAGTAATTAAACAATAAACTTTTTTGTCCGTTCTGAATTATTGCTGTGGGAAGAGAGAGAATGGCTTAACCATAGCGTTAAATGGGCGGCGAGACGCCACCCCCACCATAATAAGAATGTTGCACCTGTCAATACAAGAATGTAGCTATGGGCGGCGAGACGCCACCCCCACCGCTGCACCCTCCCTTGTCATTATAACAATATCTGTATAACAATATCGGTAGTTGCGGCGTCTCGCCGCAGTAATATTTACTAATAATAGTTTGTAAGGTGATAACAGGGTTTTAAGCCTTTTAAGACAGCACCACAATTTATTGTGGTAAAATGAGTGTAACCCCCGCCACTACAGCGTCCTAACCACTTCAGTGGTTTACCTCCTCAAGAAATCATTGAAAAATTAAATGGGCGGCGAGAGGCCACCCCTACCGCTGCACCCACCGTAAGAGGTAGGTTTTATAGGCTTCTAACCGCCGATTAAAATCGGGTGTTGTCTTAAAAATGTTATAGGAGGTAGTTAAATGTTGGGGATTTCAAAAAACGGAAGGGAATGGGAGGGAATTGATGAATTATTTTAAAATGGCATATAATAGCTCACACAAACTTTGTGAAAAAGTTGACAATATACAATATTAATTCTGGTTCCAATAAGGAGTTTGGGATAAAAAGCAGGAGGGAAAAAAATGACAGCAGAAATTGGAATCCTTGCGGGAAATGAAGGACCTTTCCCGGTTAAACTTATCGAGAAAATAAATGAAATGAATGTTGACGGTATCAGGGCGGAAATGTGTGTAGTGCCCGATATAAGCCTGGAATGGAAGTCGCCATACAAGGTTATCATTGATCGTATCTCCCATGCAATTCCGTACTATTTTGAGTTCTGCAAGAAAGCGATGATCGACGGTTCATACGTGATTAACAATCCTTTCCGATTCTTCAGCGACAAGTTTTTTGGCTATTGTATCGCCAAAGAGATGGGCATCCCCGTACCCCGCACGGTTGCACTTCCATCCAAAGAGTACAAAAAAGGTATAGAGGCGGAGGATCTTATCAATTTGAAGTTTCCTATCAACTGGGAGGAGATAATTGAATACGTGAAATTTCCGGCGGTTTTGAAGCCCGCTGACGGGTATGGCTGGAGAGATGTCACTGTTGTTCATAACTTCGAGGAGATGATGAGGGCATATGACAAGTCAAATCAGTTGATCATGACACTCCAGGAGTTTATCGATTTTGACCAATATGTCAGGTGCTTCTGCCTTGGTAAGAAATACACAATGCCCATAAGGTATGAGCCGAAAGAGCCGCATCACAAAAGGTATGTTGTCGATCATAAGCATCTGACCCCGGAGATGGGAGAAAAAATAGTCAAATATTCAATAGACCTCAGCAAGGTGCTTGATTATGACATGAATGCTTGTGAATTCGCAATAAAGGACGGCGTGCCATACGCTATTGACTTTATCAACCTTGTTCCCGATTCACATCCGGATTCAATCAGACACCACTATTTTGACTGGGTTGTCGAGCATATGGCGAAAGCGGCGATTGAGTACGTGCAAAAACCGGAGACCATGGGGGCATGGGATACCATCAAGCCTTATATCAAGTCTGTATCTCAATTTGTATAAATGTAATTATTCACCGCAGAGTTCGCAGAGATCGCGGAGATTTAAATTAATTAAACGCTTTAGACAACTAAAGTGTTTCTTCCCCGAATAAACCATATTAAATAAGTTCTTTGAACACTACTGACTAAAGGCGGACTATGGAGCAACGAATATTAATGATATGCGCCCATCCTGACGACGAGCTTCTATGGATGGGGGGCACGCTTTTGAAGTATCGGGAGAATTTCAAGGTGGATTTCGCCTGTCTTACTATGCCGTTTAATAGGTCAAGGGTTAAAGGATTATTCAGAATCGAGAGACATTTCAACACAGGCGTGATTCTCTGCTTTGGTTATGAGGATGACACTGCGGTATGGCGCGAGGGAGTGAACTTCGATTTCGATGATCAATGGCTTGATTGCCTCGATTATGAGAAATACGACCTTATTTTCTCCCACAACCGGTATGGGGAGTATTATCATCCTCACCATATTTATATTCACAATAGGTTGAAAGAAAAAGGCATCCCGTTTATCTCATTCGGACACCTTGAATTCAGCGACTTCTACGTCAATCTTGATGATAAGGAGAGAAGCGAGAAGCAAAATCTGTTAATGGAACTCTACCCCTCGGAATATGAGAGAAGTTTTCACAAATTTACATACTGGCACACAAATATCGAGAGGTTTAGATTCGAAATCCCTGATGAGAATAATGAGAAGAATGAGAATGAAGATGTCAGGGAGGAATTCATGAAAAAAATTGATTGTTTATGGGGTGGGGAACTTCAGCTCAAAAATGAACTTTAATTGATTTGGGTGCACATGTTTCCTGTCAAAAATATTTATTGCTATTCAGATCCCACCGCCATGTCATCCTGAGCGGAATACGATCTCTTAATTTATTGGATAAGCTTTGGTAAGAACGGATTTTACTTACCTCCGATGTATTAATCAGCGAAGGATCTCTTCTGTGGCAACGATCTCCTTCAAGCATAGGTTCAAGAGATTCTTCGCTGTGTAAATCCCTGGACACAAGATAATCGCGTCTTTGAGAAAATCATCGGAGTCAAGTAATTCATTCGTGATCCGCTCAGAATGACATACTCAAGTCTTTCTTGATTCGCTCAGAAGGACAAGAAGCCTTGGGAGACTGAATAATTACGCTTGAACCTTTGACAAAAAGTAAATGCACCCAATTGATTTTTGTTTGTCCCCTTTGTCTATCCTGTATGTTCGAATCTTATGTCAATTTTTTTCATTTTCCAATCGTTCCGATAACTTTTTTGCATCTGAAACAAAATCAGGCATCAGTACAAGAGTTTCCCCGGTAAAGCCTGCTCCATAATCATTAGCGGTGAAGTTGCGATTGTCACGATACTTGAACCAACGCTCGACCTCCTCAATCGTTAAAATACCGTGTTTTGCAGCATAACGAAAAATATCCATGAAAATCAGCCTGTCCACTTCATTGGGGCTGGAAAAATAAGGCTTTAATGCTTTGCGCAAAAGTTTACCTGAAGTCTCCAGAGTCAATTCGAAACCCTTGACAACGGCATTGCGATAAACTTCATAATCAATACTTCCTTTTTCGCTCTTGTCAAGAAGAACAAGAGAAGTCTCCAGTGTTATTATGCATCGTTCTAAATGATCTTTGTTCAAATACACTTTATTGCTCCTTCGCATTGTATCGTTTCTGTTGCCGGATAAAATATATTACTCCTCTAATCATTGTTTCTATCACATAGTTGCTTTACCTTTTGAATTACAATATCAAAATCACTTGAGGGATTTGAAGCTTCCACTATCTGCCTTTTTTTCAGGTGTTTGTCAAATTCCCTGTGAGCAAGGAACTTTGCCACTTCCGCCGATACCTTGCCGGGATTGTCAAGCACTTCGCACTCATTAAACTTTAGGAAAGAGTCCAATTTTTCTTTCCAGTCCTTCATTGTCATTGATACTCGTCTTTTTGCCTGAAACTCCGCATAGTCAAGGTACTGACTTACAATTAAGTTGAGGTCTTTTAGTTCTTCCTCCGTCAGGTAATTTTTCGCAACGGTTACATCATATTTACGTATGGGACCTCCCGGGGCGTTTTTCCAGGTGGTTAATCCTATATTCGGCTTTTCCGCATCTGCCCTTTCTTTTATTAATTCCGCCGCCGTATGACCGTGAATAGCCCAATGAAGCTTATTCTGAACAGTGGCAAAGAATTTCTTCGATATATCTGCACTGAAGGCATAATCAATACTGCATTTTGCATATATATCCGTAATTTTTTGATAAAAACGGCGTTCCGATGAGCGAATATCCCTGATCCGCTCAAGTAATTCGTCAAAATAATCCCGCCCCAGATTTCTACCCGATTTCAACCTTTCATCATCAAGAACAAAACCCTTGATTATGTATTCTTTTAATCTATCAGTTGCCCACCTGCGGAATTGGATGCCTCTATTTGACCGGACACGATAACCCACCGCCAGAATCATATCCAGGTTGTAATAATCAATAAGCCTTTCTACTTCTCTTCCGCCTTCGATTTGAACTATTCGGAATTTCCTAATAGTTGCCTCCGGAAGCAACTCACCATCGGAATAAAGGGTTTTTATATGTTCATTAATTGTAGGAACAGATTTTTGGAATAATTCAGCTATAAGCCTTTGTGAAAGCCAGACGGTATCATCCAGAAGCTGAACCTGGATGTGAGTATTGCCGTTATCTGCCACATACATTAAGAATTTAGTTTGATTTTGCATATTGATTCCCTCTTGCGTTAATTTCCTGTTATTGATTTTCATTATTTACCGCTTCAAAGCAAGATTAAGCAATTTTCCGTTCATATAAAATAACCCCCTCTTTTTCGACGTTCATATAAAACGGTAAAATATCCCTGTATTCCCGGAACTGGCTGTAACTTATCAGAATAGGAGATACCAGAATTTCATATTTCATAGTTAATTCGTGATTAAAATCTTCAAGTTTTCTGTCCAGTGTTTTAATATTTTTATCGGAATCGTCTATCAGGGCTATAATGTCAATATCCGAATATTCCTCTTCATCCCCCCTTGCGTAAGAACCGATCAAAACGATCTCAATAAGTTTATCTTTAATAATTTTCTTGTATTTTTTGATTATATCATTTAAAAGATCCTTGACCTCTTCATTACCCGGAGTTATATCTTTTTTCATTCTTTTCGCCTCACCTTCAATTTGAATTATTTCGGAACTTCCGGTGTTGAGATAACCGGCTCAGGGCTTCTTGGAGAGGCCTTGGTGGTGGGTGTAATAGCCGGGGTTTTCGTTGGTGAAGCTTCGGCGGAAGGTGTGATCACGGGTATTCCTGTTGGAGATGTTTCAGGGGTAGGGGAAATATCGGGGATTTCCGGGGGTTTTGTCTCGTCAAAAAGCGTCTTATTAACCGTTGCATTATCCAGTAAGCTATAGTCAATAATATTGCTTGATCTTATCTTCCCTTTTGCGTTGGGAAGCCCCTCTATATCCCAGATTTGCTGGACTTTTTGTATTCTTGCCTCTATGCTTTCCCTGGAAACTGCTCTGCTGTCGGCAATGTCCATCATACTCACGCAATTGAGCAGGGTTTCGACCTCCTCGATTGAGCGACCCGATTGTTTTGTAATGAGACTTTTGGCAAGTCCCGGATTTGTACGTATGAGATAAACCAGGTTGAAGTATGCGTTCAGTACGTCCTGTATGTCTTTTTTTCTATGTTCCAGGGCGAAATCGCTGGCGCATATAATTTCATCTATTGTGAAGAAATTGCGCGTGGAGACAAATATTCTCTTCCCGGCGTCCACGCTCCTGGAGAGGTATGGCTGGGACAGTGCCGCTGAATCTATATTGCCGCCTTTTATAAAGAAGTTGAAAGCGTCATCCGTTGTGGGAGCGGGAATGATAGTAATCTCGGAAGTTGATCTTGCCTTGCTGTCAAGAGTTCTGATGAGGAAATAGTGTCCCGCGCTTCCCGGTACCACTGCAACTTTCTTGCCGACCAGATTGTCAATGCTGTTGATGTTCCCGCTTACAGCTATCCCGTCACATCCCCTTGATGAGGAAATGAACGATATAAGTTTACCCGGGTTACATCTTGAAGCCCCCAGCACGAACTCAGGGAATGTGGCGAACGACATATCCAGCGCTCCTGCTTCCATGCGACTCCATCGTTCGTTGGGATCCTCCAGCAGTATTGGCTTTATACGAAATTTACCGGTAGGTATGAAATGATTTGCGGCGTAAAATAGCATCCCCGTGGGGCGTGAATCTATCCCGATTGTGAGAAGTCTGTGGTCGAAATCGGGAGTGGGTGAAGATGTGGGAGACGGAGAAGGTTTGATGATCTTGTCCTTGAAGTGGATTCCTCCTACAACGAGGCCTGCAATTATAATGAGGGCGATTATCCATATTGCAATTTTTCGAATCAAGCTATTTCCTCCGTTTCAATTTACTACGAAGACACGAAGGACACGGAGATTTTTTATTTATATTCTTCGTGTTCTCCGTGGCTCCGTGGTGTAAAAGATAAAAGGATAAAAGAAAAAAGAAAATGGATCCGACATCCGGCCTCTGTTCTCTGTTATCTGTTATCCGTCATCTGTCCTCCGACATCCGTCATCCGTCATCCGTTTATCGGGACGGGGACGTCCCTCCTACAGACCTGACTTCTGCTCTCTGACCTCCGTTATCCACTATCCCTCACGCGGTGCCCTGTTTATTACACCGATTATGATAAGCTCGAGACAGTCGATCCACTCCTCGATGTGTTTCATTACTTCCTTTTTTAGCTCCAAATATTCATCTTCATCGGAGCATGATCTGAGAAGCTCCATTGTTAATTGAATCTTTTGAACAATATCAGTAAATTTTTGCAGAGCTTCATAATCATGGGAGAACTCAATGAAACGATCAACAATTCGACATTGTTCCGCAACATATTCCTCTATGAATCTGTGCACTTCATCCGCCGGAAATTCCCCGGAAACCAACAGCTTTGATACATTATCAATGCCCGAGGACACTTCTCTGAATCGTGCAAGCTCCTTTTCAAGTTCGCTTCTTATCGGTAGCTGGTCAATTTCGCTCAAGATGATCCCCCCTCAACAATATGTACTGCAAATATTACTGATTAAAATCGGTTATCATGACCGGGTTTCCCGATGCTCTTTTTAATCGTCTCTTATACTGCGCCGCTTTCTTGTCGTCACCCATAAGCTTGTATATCAGATGTAAGCCCTTCAGGGCGGTCTCATTTTGCGGATCCCTGGCTTGAACCTTCTTCAAAAGAGGAAGGGCGGCGTCGAATCTCTGAATATTTCCGTAAGCAATAGCCAAGCTTGTCATATTGTCAACATTGTCCGGGTCAAGCTGAACCGCTTGTTCGAATGCAAGAACCGCGTCCTGAGGTCTTTCAAGGTTGTTGAATATCTCTCCCAGAATCACGAATGTCTCAGGGTTTAAATTGTCAAGCTCAATATTCTTGTCTGCCGAGATCAGGGCTTTTTCGTATTGCTCTTTTTTTATGAATACTATAGCTTCCATCTTATACGAATCAGGCCAGTTCGGGTTCAAATCCTTCAGCTTTGCAATTGTTGTGAGAGCGGTATCGTAATGAGTGAGCCTCACTTGTGACATGGCAAGGTTGTTGATTGCGGGGAAATAATTGGGGTGTTTGTCAATGAGAGATTTGTATGTCTCGGCAGCTTTATCCCACTTTTCCAGTCCCATATACAGATTCCCCAGGTTAAGCTGATATTTCTGATTGTTAGGCGACTTTGTTATCGCCTTCTTGTAATAATTTTCAGCAGCAGTATAATTTTTCCGGAAAAACGCGAGAGTCCCTCTGGTGTCGTCTATCCTTGCGGTATCCCCCTCGATATCCTCTAGCTTCTTTAACAGGGGCTCCACACCGGCAATATCCCCTTTTTCAATTTTCTTGAGGATATCGAAATATATCCTGTTGCTTTTTTCCTTGCCCGGCGGCTGTATATTCATATAACAACCTTCTTTTTAGTTATTTTGACAATGGGTATCTATTCACCGCAAAGACCACAGAGTTTATAAATTATAAATTGGGCATCATAAATTGACAGGATTTTGTCAACAGCTTTTAGCTCGGGAATAATAAGATTCTCATCTATATTTTTCTTTGCGCTCTTTGCTTCTTTGCGGTTTTTTCAAACTCCTCCTTGTATGATAACAAGCTTTCCAGGGGATTGAATAGTTACGCAATGGTAATAAGAGTATTATTTTTCTATATGTCCCTGTTTTCCTGTTTGTTTTTCATCCGTTTTGGGTTTATCGGTTTCATTGTCAATATTTTGCGAGGAAATTTGTTGAACCTTATCAATGCCAAGATAGAGATATGTCGGGATGATGAGGTAGAAAATTATGGAAGATACCGCCCATGCTCCCTGTGGCGAAACAAGCTTGCCCATTATGCGAAAAACGCCCAGGAGATGAAGCACCGTAAGGATCAGCAACGCGGGGACGGTTGCATACATTGAGATATTAATAGCTCCACTGAAGCTCAGGGAGAGTTTCTTCTGTTTTGCCAACATAAACCCGACGCCGGCAAAAACCAGGATTAAAAAGGCGGTTGAAGCGGCTTTGAAGAGGAACCATAATATAAGCACAAGAGGAAATATGTTTTTGAAGTATGCCGTCTTTTGTCCCCGGATCATGGCGGAGTTAATCGTCATATCCTTGTCCTTGTATTTTGACAGAGGAATTTTTTCCACATTGTCCTTCGTTTGTTTATATTGAACCTCTGTTTGGGTGAGGAGGATTCCTCTTTCGTATTTATCCAGATTTTTCGTTTCCCCAGTTGTATCAATGACGAGAGGGAGCTTGAATCCCGGCTCCTCATAATAGATTATCAGGGGCATCCCCTTGTCGGTTAGAACCTTCGCCTCGCCTTTTTTAATTTCTATTGTGGGTATGTTTTTCTCGTAGAAAGTCGCAAGTTTATCTATCATCCTGAAAACGGTAAAAGAGAAATTAAGGGCGTTCAGGAATACTATTATGAAAAGAAACGCAAGGAAAAAGCTGGCAGATGATGATAGCTTTAATTTGCGGAACTTGTCATACATATCAAGGTCGATAATCGCACCCCGTATGGAGTCGATAAACCCGGGGCGTGATGTGTCTTCTGTATTTTCTTTCTCTTGTTTTGTCTTGTTTGTTTTTTTTGTCATTTCCTTATGAAATTATCTCCTTGTTTTATGAAGTAAGTTTCATTATAAAGCTAAAGCACGGTTTTTTCAACTGAAATCGGTTAAATATTTTTTTACAGGATAACATTAAACGTAAGAGAATAAAATTCACATAAAGGAGACTGGATAATCCATGCAAACACGAAGCATCATCATAGAAGAAAAGCAGATAACCGAGGAAACCCCCATTGCCAGGCAGATTATACAATCATCGAGCTTGTTCGAGACGTTTCAGACAATCGACAGGGGCACCTATGGAACGACCGTTGTTAACCTCGATATACTCGATGTGCTTGAACGCGCTTTGTCGGTTCTGATTGAAATGACAAAACAGCTTCAAAATATCATAACCGCCGACAGGGGGAAGGGATTTGACATATACAATGAGATGTCCGTGGAGGATATTGTTTTTACAAATATGTTCTCGCTTTATGCCGCATCGGTTGAAGCTCTGGAGCGACTGGAGGCGATGACCGACAAAGTTGTGAAAGTCGGCGGAACATTCAAGCTTAAAGAAGTTACAGATTTAATAAGACTTGATACAGGATCGATCCCCCGCAAGCTTATCAAAGATTGCCGGGATTATATTCAGTTTTACCGGGATCATTCGAACCCCGCCAGAAGGGTGAACTCATCGGACAAGCTTCTGAATTGCATAACAGCTTATTTCAAATTGATGAGAAATTCGCTTTCCGCCATATCCGGGGATGCCGCGTATGCAAAATACAGGAAGGCGATTGAGGACATAAATATCAATGTTCTCGGGAAGTCTTTCGAGGGATTTACATATTCCGTGGGAGAATTCGGCGACAACAGCCACCTCATGCAGGTCAAAACATCGGACATAATCGGGAATGAGGGGTATGTGAATGGGGCGATCAAGCTTGCGAAGGACATTGCAGGCTTTGATCTTGAAGCGTGGGAAAATCCCAAACGTATAAATCCGATCCTGTTTGCGATGGGAAGCCCGGGGTGCGGGAAGACCGTAACCGCTCATGCCGTGGGCAATTTTTTCCTTGATTTTTGCAAGGAAAGGGGAATCCCCTCACGCTTTGTTATAATCCGCCGCACGGACTGGGCTTCGTCATACCAAAACGCCTCGGCAAAACAACTGATTGACATATTCAAGCGGAATGTACTGGGCTACAAGGGAGTTGTTGGAATTTATTGGCCTGATATTGATACCGCCTTTGCCGCACGGGGCGATTCGGGATTGAGAAACGAGGAGAAAAACGTTCTGGGCGCGGTATTCGGACTTTTCGACGGCACAATTCTGCCGAAAAACGGGCAGTGGTTTATGTTGTGCGACGCCAACTATCTGAATATGGACAAAGCTACAATCAGCAGGATTACACAGGATCCATATTATGTAAAGGGACCGGTGACACCGGAGGATTTCGTTCATCTCTTCAGGGATGTGAAAATGTCGGGACACAAGGAGTTTCTGAAATTCACCGATGAAGAATGGCAGGAATTCGGCGAGAAATGTATCGAGTATAAATTGTCGGGGAGAAGCATTGATAATATATCGAGAAAGGTCGTTTCAACAATCGAGGACTTTGAATTTCCCGAAGAGTATTATAAAGCGAATATCGAGGAAAAAAGAAAGATTATAAAGGAATATTCCAATAGTGTTGACTATAAAAAAGTGGATGAGATATTGAAGCATTACAGGCAATTCGAGAAAGAATCTGAGGAAAAATCCGCCAGGAAGAAGTTCCAGGATAGGGTTGACGAGATAACCAACTACCTTTCCGCAAAGAAGCATGTCCTGGATACATTTGTGAAATCCGGCGAATTGGAAGCCGGTATCTTTGAGGAGACATAAAAACGGTGGGCAAACTTATGTGTTAAGGTTTATTAAAGATAAGGTTTGGGGAAGAGACTTTTATAAAAAAGTTTCTTCCCCTAATAAAGTTCCTTGGACACTATTTGTTTTCTAAGCCCGATTTCAAGATGTTTCGGGGCAAATGTTCAGCTCCTCTTTGTAGGAGTGGCATCTTGCCACGAAAATCGAGCCTGGAAGGCTCTCCTACAGGTCTAAACAATTACCAATCATCCGATCTTCTCCAATGCCTTTTTCATGGAATGAAGAAAACTTCCCCAGTATTGAAGATAGTTGGTGTTGCTTATTAGCCAGGGAGTTAGCACGCAGGAGCGAATTACTCTGACAGATTTCACTTTGTCCCACTCATCACCGGGAATTCCACATTCCATGACAAACTTTTTGGGAGCATCGCCATAATGTTTGAAATCAAGCTCTGTTTTTGAGGTGATAAAATCGTCCTTGAAAACTTTGCCGGATTTATAAGAACACTGATCAAAAATTCTGCCGTTTAAATCATTCATCGCTTGCAGACTTTTATTGCCTTCCTCATTGAAAGCAAAACAGACAATATTGAAATCCGGGCTAACCAGTGGTGTAATCAAGAATTTCTTACCCTTTACTTCTAAATATTCACTCTTCTTTAATGCATCATATAATCTTTCAGCCCCTTCAACACTTCTGCCAATAATTCTACCATAGCCGGTCATATTGAGTGGAATTGTTTTATGAGCTGTCCAGACTGCTCCGGCAGTAGCTCCAGGTTTGGAACCCTCCAGGATATATGAACCAAGTAAAGTTGGACTGTTAACCATTCCTTCTTCCAGCACATAGCTGGCAAAGTAAGATATCAAATCCAGTATTCTTTTGTCGCGGGCGACATAAGCCCCGGCCGCATAAGGAATATAGCCCATTTTATGTGGATCAACGGTAATTGAGTCTGCCTGACCGGTAGCTTTATAGGCATTATAAACATCCTTTTTAGGCCAGTTGATTTCCATTACTTCTGCTTCAAGCAATTTTTGTATCATCTCATCATATTCCATAAATTGATCATCTTCATCTAAGAATATTGTGCGGGCATAACCGCCGAAAGCGGCATCAATATGGAGATAAAATGAAATACCTTGCTTTTGATATTCATCTCGAAGTTTGACAACCTCATCAACCTTGTCAATAGCGCCTTCTTCGGTTGTTCCAAGGACTGTTACAACTGCCATGATCGGGATCTTTTTGCTGATAAAATTATCGATCGTGCTTTTCAGATGTTCAATATCCATCCGAAAATCACTTCCGACCTGGACATTGATAAAATTTTCCTGACCAATTCCAAGTATGTCGGCTGCTTTTGGCCATGAATAGTGTTTGCTTTGTGGAACCAGAACCTTGCCGAATTTTCCGCCCTGAGTTCCTATACCTCTTATTGAATGATTGCGGACTTCATCGAATTTTGAACCGGCTTTTGTCTTGTCAATCAGGTCAAGAATCTCATCGGTTGTCATGTTCAGAAGCTGCCAGTCGGATTTGCCTTTTACAAGTTCCGGCATAACTTCCTTGACTGCCAAAGGAAATGATTTCGCATTTCTTGCCATCCATAAGCCTTCATAATTGGCTATTGTCCCACCTGCGGTGATATGCCCCCAAGCTTTTTTGGGATCATAGCCTAACATCTTTGCCAATTGCTTTCCGACTTCAATTTCCATCGATGTTGTCGCAGGTCCGCCTTCATAGGCACAATTGTTTGGGTTGTAAAGAATTGTGGACATGTATCCCAGGTTTGCAGCCATGAGCGTGTCCGAGTTCATCTGGCCCAGGTAACGGGGTGAGAACCAGGGCATAGAGCTTTCTTTGAGTTTGGATGATAGCTCCAGCAATGCATTTTTCGTACGCTCAAATGTTTCCTTGTAAATCTCTTCCTTTTTTTCCGATGTTGATATGGCCGGCTTGTCGTCAGGATGAAAATCTTTTCGCCATTGCAGATGTTCATCTATCATCATGATAAGCATTTCCTTGAAAAATTTCTCGTTTTCCGATTTTGGCCCCAAAAACAGGGCATTCACATCATCTTTTTTCATAGCAAGACCGTCCTTTCCAGATTTAGATTATTAGATTATATATAACGGGACTTACGCATTTTGTCATCCTGAGCGGACAACGATCAATTTACTTTAATAGGCTACCTTTCTCAGGAGCGGGGCTTGCATACCTCCGATGTATTAATCAGCGAAGGATCTCTATCCATGAATAGCGATCTCTCAGGACAACATTCAGGAGATTCTTCGCTATGTGAATCCCCGTACATCAAGGAAATCCCGTCCTTCAGAAAATCATCGGATTAAAGTAACTCTCTCGTGTATCGCTCAGAAACCTGTGCTGAACTTGTTTCAGTATGACAGGGCTAACTCCTCATTTTGCGTAAGATATATTATAACTATTCAGCCACCTTGTCCCCGAGCTCCTCTGTGGTGAATAGTCAGTCATTCTTCTGCCAGCTCGGTTTTCTGAGAGCATATATAATAAATGGAATCGTCAACATTATAATTGTGCTCAAAGAAATAAACAGCCTATAAGTTGTTGGATTTTTTATATGAAGTTGTGCCGGTGGGAAGAATCCAACAAAGATAGTCAATAAAGAGGTTAGAATTCCGACTATGGCAACCAGCCACATTCCGGGGTTTCCTCCCGGGACTTTGTAGGCACGCTCTACTTCCGGTTCGGAATATCGAAGTTTAATCGCCGAGATAAACATAAGGATATACATGATGAGATATAGGATCATAGTAACATTTAAAACCATGATAAAGGCGGTATTGATATTCGGCACTGCGACAAAAAAGAGAATACCGATAATTGATACCAGAGATGCCTGAAGGATAAGCAATGTTGTTGGAATTTTGTTTTTATTAAGTTTTGAGAAAAGAGGAGGTATGTCTCCATTTTGGGCAGTTGAAAGCAATCCCTTGACAGGTCCCAAAATCCACGTACTTACCTGACCAACCGCTCCCAGTCCTGTCACGATTGCCATAACAGGGAGTAACCACTTCATATTAAACTGAGAGAAAAAATGTTTAAACGCCTCCATAAGACCGGACGCCAAGCTAATTTGATTCTGTGGTACAACAATTGCCACAGACATTGCTCCAATTACATTAATTCCGACCAAAATAAGACCGGTCAAGAGAATTGCCTTTGGAAAATTTCTCTGAGGGTTTTCTACTTCATTGGCGTGGGCAGATGAAGCCTCGATTCCTGAAAATATAAAAACAATACCTGTCATCAGGGCAATGCTATTTATGTCTTTAAATTTCGGAACAAGATTATTTAAGGTGAGAGACATATCAAACTGTACTGGACTGCCCTTTAGCAAATAGACAATTCCCAGTATAATTATTAATGCGCCGGGAATAAAAACACCGGCATTTACACAAACAGTGCTGATAAGGCTTGATGTTTTCATACCTCTCATATTAAAAAGTGTTGCGCTCCAATAAATAACCAGGATGACTGCAATAATAAACCATTTATTGGTAGCAAGTGCCGGGTTAATAACATAAGCTAGAGAGCCCGCAACAAAGCTAAGTACCGTCACCATGCCAAATACCATTTGAATCCACTGAAGCCAGATTGCCAGAAAGCCCCACCTGTCGCCAAACGCTTCCCTGACCCAGGCATAAACACCACCTTGTTTAGGCCATCCGGTTGCCAATTCCGCTGAAACCAGAGCAGTGGGTATTAAAAAGGTTAGTACTGCAATCACAGAAAAGAAAATCATTTTCATTCCTGTTTCAGCCAACATTGGAAGATTTCTGACACTGACAATAAAGGCGGCTGAAATCATAACCAGATTAAAAATACTAATCTTGCGTAATGCCGGTTTTGGTTTTCCTTCCATCGTTCCCTCCTTATCCTGATTGAGATCCGGACTGTTGTAATTAAGAAAATAATGTTTTATTATTTGGGCGGCGGGACGCCACCCCTACCGTTATAACAATGTCGGTAGCTGCGGCGTCTCGCCGCAGATCAACTTGTATTATGCACTTCTGCCAGTTCAATATTGGGCGATATACGTTGTGAACGAAAATTTTTCACAAACATAAGATGTGAGCTAATATTAAAAAGTGGCGGAACTATAGATATATTACGAAAAAAGATAAGTGTGCCGTATAAAAAGAGATTCTTTGATACAATTGAAAATCCTTTTGACTAATCTCTGTGTCCTCTGCGGTAAATCGGATCCGGGCTGCGTTATCCCCCTAGCTCCACCGCAATCATGAGGACTCCCGCTGATATCAGGAAAATTGATACAAGCACTCTGCTCAATACATAAGCACTTGAAATTTTGCCGGGTTTCTTGTTTTTATATATTATACTTTTTACATCCAGGTATGGAATCTCTTCAAACCTTACAACACCGTCAACAACGACCTTGTCACCAATAATGTTTATCAGGGAATCCTCATTTCGTACAAGTTGCCGGAGAATGACGGGGATTATAATTTCATCAGACACGATAAAATAGTAAGGAGCTTCGATTCCCGGGTCTTCCACCACTCTCTCGATGATTTCCCCCTTTAATTCAACGCGGTGAAAATCCCTCATTCCATTTCCCTCAGCTTTTTTCTCTTTCCTGAAACGAAGAAGGAGGTGTATAATTATTCCGATTCCCAGGGTTATGAGGGGAAGTCCAAAGAATCCCCTGCTAATAACAACTGCCACAATTCCCCCCGCGAAACAAAACAGTGAGATCGCGCTCATTGCAATATCTGACTGACCTATTTTTTGTGAAATAATATCATCATGCTCATCCTTGCCTGATTCCGGGAATCTTCGGGAATCAGGAGGATGGGTGGAGAAAATTCCGAAGGTTCTATAAAATGCATTGTTTTTCTCCAGTATCTTACCCATTTCCACGAGGTCCATGTTCGTACCGGAGAATGTTTTCCATATAACAAGATTCTGTGCTCTTGTTGTGTCAAAGGGGAGAAATACTTTTAAAGAAGCGTAAATCTTCTTCCTGAAAGGAGGTCCGCTTTGCACGGGTTTGCAGAATTCACGAGATAACTTTTCTACGGCATTTCTCAGAGATTTCTTTTCTCCAGGCTTCGCCAGCAATTCATCGGCTTTCATGTGCCTTGACCTTGACACGAAGAGCAGAAAAAATTCCGACGCTCTATAAACATAAAAAAGTATCGCCCCCAGGAGGTATGATGCGCCTGCCCCCCTGTGAAGCCTGCTCTCGCGTGCGGTTTCTATGAACCAGTTTGACAGGAACAAAATAATAAACGGCAGGAATGTGGCGGTTGTAAATATGCCCATGTCAGCCCTTTTCAAAAAATATGACTCACGCTTCATGAGGCTTTCAATCTCCTGAGGTTCCAAAAGCTTAAAAAGCCCCGTTGATATGACAAGCCTGTTTTTGCCGGTAATGGAGCCGTATGAGAGCATGATGGGGTGCGAATCTTCGAACAAGTTGATGCGGCATTGCACATTGAGATTTTTCATCATTTCGTTCAAAGCTTTTTCGTAAGATTTCTTCTCCTCGTTTTCTTCAGTGGTCTCATCGGGTTTTTTGAGACTGACTGAAAAGAAAAGGTCATAGATGGGAGCGCACAGGAAAAACTGGATTATTATGAATATCACCGAGGCAATTGCTGCGTAAATAGAATCTACGTGCCACAATGACAACGGGAGATATATCAGGAAAAAGAAAATTACGGCCTGTAGTATGAGTATGAAAATACTGGAAATTATGGACAATATCAAATAAATTCTTCCTTTTTGATATGATGTTACTTTACTTCAAACTCACACTCAGGGGCGCCATGTTCATGCCATGCAATACAACCGACATGGGTTTTGAATCCTCTGGGATCTCATATACAAGGTATCCCATGTTCATACCGCCGGGACGCAGAACCACGAGCCAGAAGTTGCTTAATTTATCCAGTGCCTCAAATGATGAATTTTTCTGATCCACGAGGGAGAATTTTCCTGTATATATCTGTACCGCGTTTGAGATATTCTGTTGTTGAAGATAGACGACAACGAACTTACTCCCCGGCTTTGGCTTGTAATAATCCTTGATGGATGAAACTTCCTCGATATTTGTCGCTGTGACCTGAAAAATGGCATTTGTCTGTGATTTTGGAATAAACGCTTCCACGACTTCAGTTCCCGCCCCGGGAGTCGGGGGTGTGTAATCTATGTGAATTTTTGTAGGAGCGGGCGTGGGAGTTTTTGGAGTGGGAGTAACCATGGCAATCGCTGTCTTTTCAAGCGTTCCCGATACTTTCGAAGATTTCCCCTTTATTACAAGCGCGCTTCCTTCCCATTTCATATCGCCTTTTTTCATCAGAACACTATGTTCACCGGGCGATATGCTTTTCAGGGTCAACGGAGTTTTGCCCTTATAAGCGCCATCAATATAGACTTGAGCCTCCGAAGGAGTTGAACTGACGGCCAGTCTTCCGGTGGTTGAGGACATTGCAGCCCTGACATTCACTACATCGTTTCCCTTGATATAAACGGATTTTCTTATTTTCGAAAAGCCCGCCTTTACAAGTGTCAGCGTATAATCGCCCTTTGGTACTCCTCTAATCTTAACCGGCGTCTTTCCCTTGTATGTTTTTTCCAGCCAGACTTTCGCACCTGGAGGATCCGAGGTTACAAAAATTACTCCCGATGCCACGCGTGATTTAAATTTTTCCAGTACAAGACGCGCGTTTTTTTCAAGATCTTTGGGATCCGCTACTTTCAGGTGGACCTTTGTGGGGAGATTGCCCCTGGCGGTAACAATACCCAGGAAAAGCAAATCGCTCTTGTGTATGCCAAGTTGTTTCTTACAATATTCCCTTACCTGCGGGTGGTTGAAATCATATACGAAAACAGGCAGGGTTGAGGAGTCATTGCCGGATTTCTGACGATAATGCACAAGGTAGTTTTTCAGGGCGTTTTCCCGTTGAGTCATCGTCTTGTTTGAATGATCGCCTACAACAAGTATAGCCTTCTTGTACTGCGCCCGGGCAGGGGAATGTGAAAAAAGACAGACAAAGGACAGAATAAGGATGAAAATTGATATTGGGAATTTTCTATTCATATTGCCTCATCTCGTTCATTTACAGGGAAACGTTTTTTTTGGTATAAAACTCGTGAATTATAGGCTCACAGAACTTTACGTTAATTGATTTTATCACAAGTGTCAAGTCTTCCGGAGTTGACTCATTGATTCTGTGCACTGCTGGAAAAGTGATAATTTTCTTGAACTTGTTTTTCCTTAAATCATAGTTAATTGTACTTCCCAGGGTAGGGTATTCCTCAAAAGAGCCGTCTTCTTCCCGGACTATAAGACTTACATCCTGAAGGGAAATCCTTTCCAGCCCCCCTTCTTTGTTTGCCGTGTAAGAAATCCTCATATTCTCTTCAGAAAATATCATTTCCAGGAAAACCAACTCACCCTTTACCTTTATATCCCCGAAATTGCGATCGATTTTCACGGTCTTCCCGGCATTGAACAAATGAAAATCAATGTCACACTCGAGAGGCTCTACCATCTTCAGATTTAATATTTCTTTTATATGAATCTCCAATTTGTCGGCGCAGATGCAATCGTCAAAGAAATTGTATATTCTATTTTGAATAACTCCCCTTGCTTCAATAAAATCGGGAGAATAAAAAGTATCGGAGGCGGGATCCCTGAGTCTGAGATTCAGGTTTGCCGGGGTATATCCAAGGTTCATTTCTTCCTTTTCCAGCTTTTGCCTGAAATCATCTGCCGTTTCCGAAGTGGCAAACTTTTCCAGCAATTTAACCTTGTAATTATTCCCCATATTCTGAAGGTATTTATCCCTCACCTCATAGACAATGAATGATCCTGAATTACTGTTTCTGAACTCCCGGAAAACTGTCTTTTCCACTCCCAGCGTAAGCTCGAAATCGAGAGGTGTTATGAAATCAACCTCTTCTTCCTGCCATTCTCCCATCGGGATAAGAAAACTCCATTCGCCTGTTCTCATCCAGTCCGAGGCCGGGATTTCTTCGTCAACATCTGTATCTCCAAGCCATTTATCCATTTTGTCAATAAGCTTGTTGGAAAGAGGGAGCTCCGGATCCCATGGATCTATAAAAATTCTTCCTTTCATCTTGAAATCTTTCATCGTCGGAGCTTGCTGCAATCTTACTATATGAAGCTCCATCTCAAGGGTGTCAGGTGGAACCGGTCCGAATTCCATCCAGGTGGAATATTCGCCCCGCCCTTTCCTTTCAACGGAGATCAGGCAGTATGCCCTTTCCTTGTCGTCTATGAGGAAAGCTTCTTGTACCTGGTAGTCCAGTGGGTTATCTTCAATATCATAATAAACACAGGTTCTGACGGAATCTCCCGAGAATCCTGTCAGTTTGATTTCCAGGTCGTTTTCCACTGTTGATATATCAAGGGACTTGATGGGCAACCTCTCCTGGTATAATGTTTTTATTTCTTTCATAATTACATTACCTCCCCGCGTATTGAAAAAATAAAGGGTCCCTGTAATTCTTGTAACTATTCGGCCCCCTCTTGTGAGAGGAATTTTTAAACCTCGATTTCACACCGTTTAAGGCTGGCCGGAAGACCATCTTCTATCCAAATTTTATACGGATTTATCGTGGTCAAGAAATCGCTTCTACTTGACAATGGTAACTTTGAAACAGAAACAAGGAAACCACCACACTGGAAATGAGAAATGAGAAGCGAGAAAAGAGAAGGGAAATTCCCGTCTCCCGATTCTCGTATCCCGCCTCCAGTAAAGCCGGGGATTAATCTCATGGAGAATTAAACTTACCGTTGTCGAGTCCTGTTAAATTCATTTAAAACTCTACGCCCTCCGCGTCCTCTGCGGTGAATAGTAACTAATTTTTTTGGATCACGAACCTTCCGGGATCGCCGGCATAATCGGCCCGATGGGACTTTCTCCCAGGATAAATTCTTCTACTTTCATGCTATCAAGGTTTATTATCATAGCCGTGCAGAGACCTGTTATCCAACCGCAAGCTTCCCCCGGGTTCACTACCAGGGTATCGCCCTCGTGATATATTTGCCTGCGATGTGTATGTCCAAAAATTATCAGGTCAAATTTTCCGGACATAGCGTAATCCCTGAGGTTGTCAGGCTCATGAAGCATTAATATTCTTTTTCCATCGAGAATAAACTCCCTGGGACGTTCATATATTCTGCCGATTTTACGAAACTTTTTTTTCAGAAAAGCGTGATCGCCGTCGTTGTTGCCATATATTGCAAGAATTTCGCAATTTGCCTGCTCCCATATTATGCATGTGAAAGGGGCGATATGGTCTCCTGCATGCATTATTAAATCCACTTTTTCATCGTTAAATACTTCTACCGCTCTTTTAATCATCAGGATATTGTCATGTGTATCCGCAATAATACCGATTCTCATAATGCTCACCCCCAAGAACACTTCTTTTCATTCCCCGGAATTCCTTCAATTGAAAATCGCAAAACAATGTAGGGTCGGCATCCTGCTGGATACTTTTCATATTTTTTTAGAACTATTGAGGAAGCGGAATTTTTATTTTTAAAGGAAACTTGCCGGTCTGTATTAAATACTATTATTACATTAATTCCGGATGGTTATACTTATATGAAAGTATTAGTTATAGAAGGTGAAATGGCCGGTGAGGAGATACCTCTAACCGGTAGTTTTTCGTATATAGGCAGGGAAGAAGGATCCGAGATTCAACTTCCTCTCGATTTTAGTGTTTCCCGACGTCATGCTGTTATCAGAAAGGAATTCAACAGGTATATACTGGAAGATCTGGATAGTACCAACGGAACTTTCGTGGTCAGGGATAACGCTGAAGATGAAGAGGTAATGCATGCTATACTGACAGACGGGATGAGGTTCCGCATCGGAAAGACACTTATACAGGCGATCATATCCGAGAAAGAGATTGAGATCGAAACCACTGAACACGACGCCCTTGAAGTGATTTCCGACACTCCTGATGATTATGCCATACGCTCTTCAATAGATCTCGAGGAAGTCTATCACACCAGTTTTCTCTCTATCCCTGAAGATAAACGACAATTTGATGAGTTAAATCGCAAAATTCAACTTTTCTATGAACTGGGACAAGCTCTTGGGAAAATTATGGAACTCGATCAACTCCTGGATAAAATTACGGACCATGTCTTCAGGATGTTTCCAGCGCAAAGAGGCTACCTCATGCTTCTGAATACAAAGACAAACGAGTTGGAGACAAAGGTTGTAAGAAGAGAGGTCTCATTAAAAGACACGAATGAAATGGAAAAAATTGAAGTCTCTAAAACCATTATAAATACTGTCTTGAGAGAAAAGAAAGCCATATTGAGTGATGATGCAAGAATCGATGAGCGGTTTGGAATGCCCGATTCCGTTTTCCTCCACGATATCAGGGCGAGTCTATACGCTCCACTGATGTACGAAAGGAAGCCCATTGGGATAATATGCATCGACAGCTATACATCTTCTCATGTTTTTACCGAGAACGACTTGCGGTTACTGACCATTATTGCCAACCAAGCTGCTATCTCCATCGAAAATTCGAGACTTCACCAGAGTCTTCGCAGACTATTCTTCAATTCCATAAGAGCCCTGGCAAACGCAATTGAAGCTCGAGACCCTTATACAAGAGGTCACTCCGACAGGGTGACGGGATATTCAGTAAGAATTGCGGAAAAGATGAAAATGAGCACGGTTGAAATAGAAAAAATCCGGTGCGCCGCGCTCTTACATGATATAGGAAAAATAAATATTAAGGAAGACATCTTAAACAAGCCCGGAAAACTCACTGAAGAAGAATATGATATCATGAGCCAACATCCGGTATTTGGCGCCAAGATAATGGAGCCGGTTGAAGAATTCAAGGAAATGCTTCCATATATGTATCACCATCACGAAAGATTTTCCGCAGGAGGCTACCCGGAGGGACTCAAAGGTGAGGACATACCCATGGCATCAAGGATTCTTTCTGTTGCCGACGCTTTCGATGCAATGACCTCGGATCGTCCGTACAGAAAAGCACTGTCGATAAGTCACGCCATTGAAGAACTTGAGCAAAACGCCGGAACACAATTCGATCCAAAAGTAGTATCAGTATTCAAGGATATATTATTCAATGAAACCGATAGAATTGATCGGATAATGCATCTGGGGATGGTGAAAAAGGAAGCTCTCAAGGCGTCCGGCGGCGAAGTGAGTTCTTTTTATGCTGAACTTGCAAGTATTTCCATCGATGGTGTTCCTGATATTACTGATATTACTGATGTTTCTGATGTTAAAGTTCCAGATGCTTCCGATGAAATCAATAACGAACCGGTTATCACAAGCGGCCTGCCCCCGGATCCAATAGATAAATACAGGATGGAGGCAAACGAAGATCCCTACGGGAGTGATGCGGCTCATTCGTCGGATGACATCTTCGGCAGGTAAGTTAGCTATGAAAAGGTTTATTCAATATTAATACTCTCAATTTATATTTTTAATTTCATTTCCTGTACACATAATAAGAAAAAAGAGCGTTAACTTATCAGTCAAATTTGGACAACAGGTTTAACCAGAAATTGCTTCCTGTGTTATAAACGGTTTTTACATCAGGTGAATCGATAAAATCATCCGCACTGATATATTCAATCCCCAGGAGACGGGAGGGCTTGACCTTTATCTCGGGAGCTCCATCAACCATCGCCTTGTATATATATTCCTGGCAATAAAGCTTCTCCTCGGACCCCAACCTGAAGTCAAAGTCATACTTTGCCTTTCCGAAGTATTCCCTCGCTTTTTTCAGTGTCTTCTTGATTGAATCCGGGTTTTTGTAATTCGGCCTCAGAATAATCACATGATGATTTTTTGTAAATAAATTCTCGGGGGGACTTTCAGTGGGGCCGTCGGTGGAAATCAAGACTTCCAACACGGTATTGTTTTCACTGACCATTCCTATATGCGTCCAGCATCCCGATTTTCCCACCAGTTTCTGACCCAGCTCAAATTTGTAATCCTCATCATTATTCGTGATGATAAGATCCCCGGGTTTCAGATCTTTCATCACTTTTTGAGCTTCTTCGGAATCAATTTTCTTGTGACTTGTGTGTTTTGGATTCATGAGCTTGCCAAAAAGTGATTTAAATGAAAAACCCTTCGTCTCTTCCGTCAGTGTTTTACCGGGCTTATAACCGGGTACCAGGGAGGCAAGCTTTCCAATTCCCACACCGATAGATCCTCCCACAAGGCCACCGATGAATCTTCCGACTTTTGATTTATACTCGTATATCGCACCGACTCCCAGTCCCGCCAAAGCGCCGACAACAGTCCCCAGGGGGCCTCCCACCGCCGTTCCCACCATTGAGCCGGTAAATGCGGCGGAAGCTACAGGCAACATCACACGCCCGGCAATAGCCCCTGTCGCCGCACCGACGGCGCCGAAAACATTGTGGCATGCCCTGGATTTTGATATTTCATTATCACCGATTGACACAGTATCCCGGGGAAAATTCGCCGGTTTATCCGTCTTTTTGTCTGTTTTACGGAGCCCCGGAGAATCCACCGGAGCTAAATTTATTCTATCTCTTATCTCCATCGGTAAAAACGCCTCCTGTTAAAGGGTAATCCCCTTATTTATATTTTACCCCCCTGGAGTCCTAAAATCAATATATCCTCACATATATCATGTTAGCATTATGTTAACATATAATAGGAGTTACGCATTTTGTCATAGCATACTTGCGAGGAGCGCAGCGGTCCTGAGCGAAGCGAAGGAACTAATCTCACTATTTGGAAGCGAGAAATGGGAGGCGGGAAGTGAGAAGTGAGGACTTCCTCTTCCCATTTCCCTTCTCCCTTTTCCCACTTCTCGTAATGGAGATTGCTTCACCTCCTGCGGAGACTCGCAATGACAACATCCCTGGCAAAAGGTGCTAAACCATAGTTCTTAATAATGCGTAAGTCCTGAAAATCATATAAGAAGATGAATAAAGAGGATAGTAAATCGGAAGGTTAATTCGCCAGGGTGCTTCCAGTCCAGGCAAAGATTCCGGTAGTAGTCTTTCGCCCGTTTAAAACGAACCCGATAAAGAAATTCATGATACATCGGAAAGTTCTTGACTATTTGAACAGAGGATGAGGTGCGATTATAGAATCACTACTCATTGTATCTCTTGTGTAATTCACATTCTTGTGATACGATGGCCAGCGTAAAAGGAAAAGAGCATGCAATATAGATATATTTAATTTTCTTAAAAAAAACTAAGTTATAGAAAGATGAGGCAAGAATGTTATATTCAATAGGAGCTTGTGATGTAGATTCCGAGAAACAATTTGAAAAGTTCTCCGGTTATGAAAGAGTCATTAGTATGACTTACAAAGATCTTTTTAAAAGCAAAAAAACAATAGATAATCGCGCGGCGCTCATGCTTTTCTTCCCTTACAATCCCTGGAATGAGATAGTGGAAAACAAGCAGGATATTTATGGTGTTGGAACATTCGGAAGGAATATACGAAAACTAAAGACCAAAATGTGCAATAAACTTGAAGAAGTATTTCCGAATGCCACTTATGTTAACCATCCGAATCTGTTTGCTTTGGAGAGGGACAAAAAGCTTATGAAGGAAGTATTAAAGCGGAACGGTATCTCTGTTGCTCCTTCCATTCCTAAAGACATATCAGTTATAGATGAAGAACTGAATAAGGGCACAATAATATTTGTAAAAGCTAGATACGGCTCAATGGGCAAAGGAATAACGAGACTATCAAAAGACAAATGGTTTACAAACTACAAATATGACGGTATTAATATACAGAATCATGAACAAGATGGAGGTTGGGAGTCCATAGACATTACAAACAATTACTCTTTTCTTGAAAAACTACTCAAAGAAGATATAATAGTAGAAAAAGGATTAGAGGCTCCGGATTTTAAGTTTGATATAAGGGGAGTATTTGTATATGGAAAACTGCGAGAGATATATGGAAGGACAACAAAAAACTCGCATATTACCAACTTGTCTCAAGGAGGCACCGAATTAGAATATGAATTCCTTGAAAAAGTATTAGGCAAAACAAAGCTTGCACAGGGAATCAACGAAATGCAGAAAACATGTAATTTGATATGTGCGAATCTTATAGGTGTGGATCTTATATATGACAATGAACTCAATCCATATATACTGGAAGTCAATTCGTTTCCCGGATTGGGACATGGGAAAAAAGAAAAAGAGATACAAAGCAAGATACTTAGAGAAGTGCATTTTAGCATTGAAAATGATATATTGATGAAGAGTTTAAACTAATACTGTTGGAAAATTGTCGGTAAAACCAATATATCCTCACATATATCATGTTAGCATTATGTAAACATATAATCTTTCAAACTCGACAATTATCATTTAAAATGTCAACTTCATTTCAAACTCTGCGCCTGTACCGGCCTTGTTTCTGTGTCCTCTGCGTTCTCTGCGGTAAACAGCTAAGAAAAGGATTCTCAAGAATAGAGATGAAGAATCTGAGGAAAAAAGAGAAGCAGAAGCTCAAGAGGGAAGAGGTTTGGGCATACTTGAGTCAGAAAAAAGATGAGATATTTAGCAAAACTTGACAAACAAAAGAAATTAATGTATCATGCGTTATACTTTTATATTGTGCGAATTACACTAACTAAATAAAATTAACTAATTTCAAACAATTTCAACTAATTTTACTAACTTAGTATCAAATGCCGTAGGGAATTAAACACATAATCTCGGCTAATATCTACTAATCAATAACATTCATGGAGGTGCTTTATGCGAAAAAGGAATATTGCCATAGCGATTTTTGGGCTTGTAGCAATTATGCTTACAGGCGCGGTCGCACAGGCGGACTCCCTTCTAACATCCCCTCCTTCACAATCCGGCGAAGGCGTCCTATTTATAGGTGAAGATATAAATGACAGCGGCGAACAGGAAGAAGTTTTCTGTTTAACTTTAAAGAAGAAGAAAGACAAGGTCTGGGGACCGTCCGTTCCCAAGGTGAAGAAAACAAATTCCGACAAAGAGATGTCAGGGGGCAAATATCCCCCGATTTATATCAAGTACAGGACAAAGGTCTATGTCTATCCCAAAAAGGCGGTCAGTACATCTTATAAGTATAAGAAAAAACTTTCATCCCGCCACAAGGGCAGGAATTATGGCAGCCCAAAGGTGAAGAGGGTAGTTGGAACTCTGAATATTACTCCTATAATTGTAAGGGAAGCAAAGAAGAACGGAATTTCACCCATTCTTCTCAAAGCCGTCATTCAGACCGAGTCCACTTTCAATCCATATGCTACAAGCTACGCGGGAGCAAAGGGACTCTGTCAGTTGATGCCCCGCACGGCAAGGCTTTTGGGTGTCAGGAATCCCTATGACCCGGAACAAAGTATTGCCGGAGGCGCGAAATACCTCGGCAAACTGAAGAGGATGTTTAAATCTCAAGATCATTTTATAGCAGCATACAATGCAGGTCCCGGGGCAGTAAGAAGAGCGGGTGGAATACCCAATATTCACCAGACCCGGCGATTTGTAATTAAAGTAAAACGCAATATGAAAAAATGGTAATACCGGAGAAGAAAAAAAGAAAAAAAAGCCCGACCAATGGTCGGGTTTTTTTGCGGGTTTTTTTAGGTTTTAATTAGAACCTATTTCAGGTATCTATCCAATTCTTTTTGAAGTGCGGGTGATTTCCTGTATCCCACCAGCTTTTTTACTACTCTACCATTCTTATAAAGAATCACCGTTGGGATCCCCCTGATCTTGTATTTGCTTGCCATGCTCTTGTTCTTGTCAATATTCAGCTTTAAAACGATCAACTTGTCACCATAATGGGAGGCCACTTTGTCTAACTCCGGTGCCATCATTACACAAGGCTTGCACCAGGGCGCCCAAAAATCAACGAGCACATATTTCGACTGTTTGAGAACATCCTTCTCGAAATCTCTGCCGGTGGTCTTTCCTACCTTACCGCTTGCAAAAGCTTGAGCTGCCGGGATGCTGATAATCAGTGCCATTGCAATTAAAAGAAACAGTCCGATTTTCATCTTGTTTTTCTTCATTTTATACCTCCTTGATTTTTATGTTTACATTTATTTCGTTTATTCACCACTCGGTATTCATTCCCTGATGAATCCGGGGATTATTCAGGCCTGCCACTCCTGCAAACGGGAGGCGAGAAATGAGAAGTGGAAAACGGGATCCGTTCTCCGTTCTCTGATCTACACCTTCCTTATCTCCCCATCGGGAAGCCACTGAAGTGGCTGAGAGTAAGAAAAGGAGTGGGATTCCTTTCTTTCCCCCGGATAAATCCGGGGGTTATTCTCATGGGAGGTTTGAAAACCTCCGCTATCCTACCTCCGGCCTCCGAAGGGAAAATCTTGAGGAGCAGAGAAGATGGAGGTTTAAAAACCTTCGCTACCCTACCTTCGGTCGCCCTTATTATTCCTGTCCTTCGTGTTCTCCGTGGCTTCGTGGTGAATTCCAACCTGACTTATACCGCTCTCAAAAGGCTTTTCCGACAGCTTCACTTCCGGTCTCAGTTCTCCGTTTATTCCACATATTCTTTGATAAAACCGTTCTTCATTAACAAGTCTGTTGACTCCCGGGCGTTCCTGATTATGGCCTCTGACTTTTTTGTCAACTCCTCCCGGGTCATCGTGAGCCTTGCCACGCCCTGCTCTATTGCCTTCATTCCGACGGCGACAGCTTCTGCGGGATAGACTTCCCATTCATCCATTGTGGGGATGAGGTATTCCTCGTGCATTCCCTTGCGCTCGGCACATTTTGCCAGGGCTTCTGCGGCGGCGATGCACATCTCGTCGGTAATGGTGCGAGCCATTACATCCAGTGTACCCCTGAAAATTCCGGGGAATCCCAGAGAGTTGTTTACCTGGTTGGGGAAATCTGAGCGACCTGTGGCGACAATTCTTGCTCCGGCGTCCTTCGCCTCCCAAGGCCATATCTCCGGAGCTGGATTGGCACAAACGAAAACGATGGAGTCTTTTGCCATCAGCTTGATCCACTCTTTTTTGATTGTATCGGGGCCGGGTTTTGACAGGGCTATGAGAATATCCGCACCCTTCATTGCTTCGGGAATGCCGCCTCTTATATCATCCCGGTTTGTAACCTGGCAAATATGCCATTTTTCCTTGTATTTTTCCTGTAGTTCTACGCGATCTTTGTGGAGTATCCCTTTTGAATCAACCATTATGATATTCTCCGGGTTGAATCCGGCGGAGATCATGACGCGGGAAATTGCTATATTGGCTGCCCCCGCTCCAACCATTGCAACCTTGACATCCTTCATTTTCTTGTCAACAATTTTAAGTGCATTCATCAGCCCTGCGACGGTAACAGCCGCCGTTCCCTGCTGATCATCGTGCCATACGGGAATCTCCGCTTCCGCTCTGAGTGTATCCAGGATATGGAAGCACTTGGGCTGTGATATGTCCTCCAGGTTGATCCCGCCGAATGTGCCTTCCAGAAGTCTGCAAACTCTTATTAACTCTTCGGGGTCCTTTGTCTTGAGGCACAGAGGGAATGCATCCACGCCTCCCAGATACTTGAAGAGAAGAGCTTTCCCTTCCATTACGGGAAGAGCGGCTTCAGGTCCTATGTCACCCAGTCCCAGAACCCTTGTGCCATCTGATACTACTGCCACCAGGTTGGCCTTGTTTGTGTGCTCCAGTACCATCTCCGGATTTTTTTCAATATCTCGACAAGGGGCGGCGACACCGGGAGTGTACCATATTGCAAAATCGTTAAAATCCCGGATGACGCATTTGGGCATCACCTGTATTTTTCCATGAAAAAAAGGATGCATTTTCATTGCATCCTGTCCTGGTTTTTTCGCTTTTTTAAGCATTTCTTCAACACTTATAGCCATTTTTACCCTCCTCAATTATAAAGTTACCGAACTCGGCCATTATTAGAAAATGGCAATAACAAACTTTTACCTGAATTTCCTGCAATAAGAATACTTTTTGCATGAATATTGACAATGTTAATTGAGAATAGATTCACAATTAACATCATTACAAAACAAACTTCACCTTTCTTATTTTTTTCCCTGTCATTAAGAATTGATTTTTGAAAAAAAATGTTGTATGCTATATAGGCAAGAAATAATAATTTGGATAGAAGGTCAACGAAGGCGGCTGAGGGATGGATAAGCTTGGTATAGTTCCCCGGCCATAACTTCTGACATCCAGCGTATTCCTGGAGGAGAAGGCCGATGAAAACAAAAAGAGAAAATTCACCCCCCCCTTACTTTCCTTTTTCTGACGAACCGGCCCCAAAGATTCTTTTTATACAGCATTTTAATTTGCTTTGCGATGACAGGATGGAGAAATGGGAAAAATCTATAAACCAGGTCGTCAGGGAAGGCGATGTGGTTCTGGACCTGGGATCCGGAACCGGCATTCTTTCAATGTTCGCCGCACGCAAAGCCAAAAGAGTCTGGGCAGTTGAAGTGGATCCCCACCTTGTACGATATTCACAGAGCGCAATCGAAAAAAATGGCTTCTCGGACAAAATTAAGGTCATAAGTGCAAATGCAGGGGAAGTTGTTTTTCCTGAGACTCCCGATGTTATTATCTGTGAGATGCTTGACACCGCTCTCATTAAAGAACAGCTCGTTCAGGTTATGAATTCAGTAAGGAAAAAGATAGGCGATGGAAACCCCCGCATATTACCTTCCGGTGTAATTACATCGGTTGCCCTCACTCATGTCGATTACGATTTTTCGGGATTTTATATGCCATTGCCATATTTCGAAACAAAAGAGGTAAGGAAAACTAACGGGCTTTTCTCAGATATAATTCCATATCATGTTGTTGATACGGCGAAATTTAACCCTATAAGCGTTGATGAAAAATTGAGCATCCCCGTAACGCACGAAGGTGAGGTCAACTCACTCAAGATTATCACCAATGTGGAAATGTGTGACGGAACCGTTTGCGCCCCCAGTCACTGGTTTAATCCGCCGTTGGTGCTCCCCATCGGATCAATGCATGTCAAAAGAGGCGATATAATAAATTTGAAAATCTCTTATGAATTGGGAGAGGGGCTCAAGACCGTTCATTACGAGGTGAATAAATGAAAACAATTCTCTTTATTAACGATAACAAGAATATCCGCAGGGAGGCCACAGATATTCTTCTGGAGGACGGATACGCGTCGATTTTTGCCGACAATTGCAGTCAGGGAGCGCAGATGTTGAATGAGCATATTGACGGTGTTGTTATGGTAATCCTTGATATAAATCTTCTTGTGGAGCATGGAATAGAAATTTATGACGAGATTAAGGCGATAAATCCAAACCTTCCTGTCGTAACAACATCAACGGCCGGACACTATCGACCCAGGCTCGGATCTGACAAGAAACTGGTGAAATACTCCGAGGGAGATGTGAATTTCGATCAGTGAGGGAGGACGGAGGACGGGTTTTATTCACCACGAAGCCACGGAGAACACGAAGGAAATGAATGATGGAGGAGATCGGATGTCGGGTAGCGGAGGTTTTTAAACCTCCCATGAGAATAACCCCCGGATTTATCCGGGGGAAGAAAGTAATCCCACCCACCGTGTCTCTCATACGAACCTTCAGACGCTTCAGCGTCTTCCCGAAAAGGAAAACAAATAGGATGCCGGAAAACGGAGGTCGGAGGTCAGGACTGTAGGAGGGATGTCCCCATCCCGATAAACGGAGGACGGAGGATAGAGAACGGAGGACGGATTATGGAAAATGGATGGTTGATCCCACTTTCCATCTCTCGTTTCCCATTTCTATTATGGAGATATCAATATTTTTTCTCCGGTTATCCTCTGCGGTCTCTGCGTTGAAATAACCACTTTTTTGACAGTCTCATAACCAGGAACGGAGGACAAATAATGAAAATAGCATTCATAAGCCCTAGGGGATCGGAAAGTAATCAGCAGAACAATATATTAAACAGTATTTACCAGCGGCTGATGAAATTCCTCACATTCATCGAAATCGAGGATGTCGAGTTCATGCCCAACTTGGGACTCCTTACAATTGCCGGTTGTCTCGATGATCACCACGAGCTCCGGTATATTGAGGAAGACTATGTGGATGAATCACAGGTGGAGCCTCTCATGTTTGACGAACACTTCGACCTGGTCTGTATATCCGCCGTTAATTCACAGGCTTCCAGAGCATACGAGATTGCCGGGATTTTCCGCAAGAGGGGAATCTACACTGTCATCGGCGGACTTCATGCCAGCATGCTTCCCGACGAGGCGAAACAACATGTTGACACGGTTATAATTGGCGAGGGCGAGGATACATTCCCCAGGTTTTTCCGTGATTTTGAAAATGGCGAGCCAAAGCCTTTCTATAAATCGTCAGGGAAGTTTGATCTCCGACTCGCTCCCAAGCCCCGTTTCGATCTTATAAAAAACATAACCCGGTTTAACAAGATAACCGTTCAGGCGACCCGTGGATGTCCCCACAGGTGTGAGTTCTGTTGCCTTTATGAAGTTTATGGACACAAATACAGAAAAAAATCGCCCCGCCAGATTGTCAGGGAGATCGAATATATAAAGGAACTCTATCCTCACCCGTTTATCTCGTTTGCCGATGAGAATATGCTTGTGGATCGCAAATATTCGAAAGAGCTTCTCAGGGCGATTGCCCCTCTTGATGTGAGGTGGGAAGGATATTGTGATATCTCCATTGCCGATGATGACGAATTACTCCAGCTTCTTGCAGATTCAAACTGTGTCCTCCAGATGATTGGACTGGAAAGCTTGAATTTAGACAACCTGAAAGATGTTGCACCGTTTAAGGCGAAGATGCTCGGCGATTATGCCTGGGCGGTAGAAAAGATACAGTCATACGGTGTCGGTGTTATGGGGTTATTCATGATAGGGTTCGATCACGACGATGAGAATGTATTTACAGAAATAAGAGATTTCATCAAGCAGACCGATATGTTTGATGTGGATTTTGCGATTGTATGTCCCATTCCCGGGACCCGCCTTTACAAGAGACTGAAAAAAGAGGGCAGGATAACCAGTGAGGACTGGGACAATTATGCCTGGTACAATGTCAACTTCCAACCCAAAAAGCTTTCCCCGAAGCAATTAAAAGAGGGTATAATGTGGCTTTTTAAAGAGTTCAACACTCCGGAAGAGGTTGGGCGCAAGAAAGAAAGATTCCAGCAGATTTACCGCAGGCTTTATCCCGATGAGATATACCGGAGGAACAAGCTGGAGAAGCTAGGCATGCTGCAATATGGATGATGACTAATCCCTAATCAACTCTCTGGTTTCAATAATTCTGAAAAGAGTCTCGGCGATTGCCCTGTGAGCTTCTGCAGTGGGATGATGTGTCCTGTCCTCTTTTAAGTAGAAATTATCCCTGTTGAAATTTTTATTTGGTTTTATGCAATGAAATGTTACATCTTTATATTTCCTGTGGTTCTTCTCCTTGAGCTTCAGTTGAACTCCTGAAAATGAAGGGTCATAAGGAAGAGTGCAATATTGATGACCTTCCGGCGTCCGAATTAATTTCGTCTCTTCTGGCATACGCCATGTTATGTGATCGAATACAATCATTTCAATACCGTTTTTCTCACATTCACGGTACAACAGATAAGAATATTTATCAAATATTTCTTTAGAAGTGGCAGGATCAATTAAACCTTTCTTCTTTGACTCTTTTTCTTTCATGAAACGGGACACAGTTTTCTTGAGACATTGATAAACCGTAAAATTGCTCAGGAATTCCTTCACGGTTCCGAAAGCGCCCAGGTGTTTGATTATATCCTCATATTTTTTTATGTCTCTGTTTGCAAGGTAATTAAAGCCACAAGATATAACAATATCAGGCTTATAGATGGGATTCAATTCCTTGAAAATATAATACCCCTGCAATACGGAGTAACCGAACATCCCACCGTTTATCACCCTTATATTTTTTTTGGGGTAACGCTCTTTGAGCATCTTTCCAAGCTGTTTTACAAATGTTTCCTCATCCGTTACACTCTGGCCAATTGTCCAGGAATCGCCAAGGCATAAAATCCTGATCTCACCCTCTTCTTTCTCCGGGGGAATTTCCTCTTCTCTCAATCCTTGTGAATTGGTATTGAGAATGGTATCCACTCCCCCCACATGATGGCGGTAATTCCGTAAATTGGGCGATATGAGCCATTCGCGGGTATAATGGATAAAAACGGGTTTCTTGCCTGTGCTGTCATAATATCTTTTTACAAGAACCTCCCATGCGCCAAAAAAAATAATGATAAGCACAAGATTCAGGACAAAGGTCTTGATAAAGGTTTTTTTCTTCTCTTTCTCCGGGTTTCCATCCCTATTTCGCTTTATATGCCCATAAATCGCAACTATTACCTGGATTAGAATTATGATTATAAGCAATATAAAGAAAACCTTCCAGCAGTACCTCTCCACCTCACCAGGTGGATTTGAAAGGGGACTTTTTTCATATAATTTGAGATAGCGAAATAAAATATTCAAAATGTATCTATTCACCGCAAAGACCACAGAGTCCACAAAGACCGGAGGCCGGATCTCATTTCCCGTTTTCAGGCTGGTCGGGAGACCGGCATTGGTGCTCGGATAAGAAATTTAGTCAAGCTCCGGATCGTTAAATTGAATAAAATGAAACCATTTTTGGGTAGCGGCGGGTCTCCCGACCCGCCGGGTTCAAGGCTTTTTAACAGTTTCATGACCCCACCAATGACAATGTTATTATGCTTATCCGAACACCAATGAGGAGACCAACCTCTACCCAACTAAATACTATCAGAAAACACCTTGACCGAACATGGATGGGGAGACCAGCCTCTACCTGAATTATAGGGGGACTGAATAGTTTTTTTGCGGATTTTTAGATTCCTCCTTTTAGAATGAAGAGCAATTACTGCAGCTCTAAATATTTAACCTAAAATGCCAGTTATATTTCTTTGTGGGAACCTTCTTGAAAGAAAGCTCTCAGCTTTAAGCCGCTGAAGCGGCTTGAAGTAAATCTACCTCCTCTTAAGCCGCTTCAGCGGCTTAACAATGAGGAAACTCGCTTTGCAATCAGGGGGCGTTTTTTCAAATAAGGTTACCCCCCAGGTAACTAGCATATTGAGTTACTAATTATAAATCGACAACTTCCCGGAGAGCCATTCATCCATATATTTCAATGCTCTTGCCGTTTTCGCCTCTCTTCTCTCTTTTTTCCTTCCCTTTATCTTGACAGGCGGTAAAATGCCGAAGTTGGAGTTCATGGGTTGAAATTTATTCCTGCTGTTGTCTGTAATATAATTAACAAGGGAGCCAATCATTGTTTCTACGGGTGGCGCAGAGGTTTCTTTTCCCGTGATTCTGCCGACTGCATTAATCCCGGCAAGAAGACCCATGGCGGCGGATTCGACATAGCCTTCCACCCCGGTAATTTGCCCGGCAAAAAAGATACGTCTTTCCTTTTTAAGGCACAGTGACGAATCAAGAACCAAAGGAGAGTGAATATAGATATTCCGATGCATCACACCATACCTGACAATTTCTGCATTCTCAAGACCGGGAATCATACGGATAATCCTCTTTTGTTCTCCCCATTTGAGCCTGGTTTGAAATCCCACCGGGTTATACAGTGTCCCCTCACGATTTTCCTTTCTCAATTGCACAACAGCGGTCGCGTTATCATCCAGCCCCACAGGCTTCAACGGACCGAAAAAAAGGGTCTGCTCTCCTCTGTCAGCAATCTCCTCAATGGGCATACATCCCTCGAAAAGTTTGCCTTTTTCAAAATCACGGGGGTTGACTCTTTCCGCGGTAATAAGTGCATTGTAAAAAAGCTTGTATTCTTCAGAGTTCATAGGACAGTTTAAATAATCCGCCGTCCCTTTTCCATAGCGGGAAGCTTCGAAGACCTTTTCAAAATTGATTGATTCCGCAGTGATAATGGGGGAGACCGCATCGAAGAAAAAAAGATAATCCTCTCCGATTAATTTTTGTATTTCTTTTGAAAGTGAGCTTGATGTTAACGGACCCGTTGCAATAATAATCAATCCATGCCGGGGAATTTCTTTTGTCTCTTCCCTCACAACCTCGATGTTTTGCATCTCTTGAATTTTGGATTCGATATAATGGGAAAATTTCTCCCTGTCAACGGCAAGTGCCTGTCCCGCCGGAATCGAAGACTTGTCGGCGGCTTCAATAATAAGAGAGCTGAGTTTTCTCAACTCAGCTTTCAAAAGACCCGGCGCGCTCGTTATCCTGTCGCTTCCAAGTGAATTACTGCATACCAACTCCGCAAAATTTCCCGTTTTATGCACAGGAGTCATTTCTGTCGGGCGCATTTCTATAAGTTTTACTTGCACTCCCGAGCTTGCAACCTGGTATGCCGCTTCACAACCGGCAAGACCGCCACCGATTATCGTTACGATTTCTCTTTTTCTTCTAATTCCTTTTTCTCCTCGAATTTCTGTTTCTGACATTTTGCATCCATACACGATTTATATACTCTTCCCTGCTTGGAGAATTTCAGAACCAGCAACTTGTCGCATTTCTTGCATCGTTCATTGAGGGGCTTGTTCCAGGAAGCGAATTTGCAATTCGGATAATTGCTGCATCCATAGAATTTGCCTTTCTTGCTTTTCCTCTCCACTATCTGACCGCCACAACCCTCCTCAGGGCAGGGCACACCAATTTCCTGGATAATGGGTTTTGCATTTTTGCAGTCGGGATAACCCGAACAAGCCATGAACTTACCAAAACGACCGTATTTTATGATCATCGGTTTTTCGCATTTATCACAAACCTCATCGGTCATCTCAGGCTCTAATTCTAATTTGGGGATCTTGGCATCAGCTTCGGACAAAGTCTTAGAGAAAGGCTTGTAAAATTTATCAATCACTTCAACCCAGTCTTTCTCTCCGTCCTCAATGAGATCCAGATTTTTCTCCATCCCTGCTGTAAAATGAACATCCAGGACATTAGGGAAATGCTCTGCAAGCATATCCGTAACTTTGAATCCAAGGTCTGTGGGAGAGAATTTCTTTTCCTTCAGAATGACGTAGCCCCTCTTTTGTATTGTATCAACAATGGGAGCATACGTGCTGGGTCTTCCGATTCCCTTTTCCTCAAGTGTTTTAATGAGAGTCGCCTCTGTATATGATGGCGGCGGCTGTGTGAAATGCTGTTTCGGAAGGTAATCGTGAATCTTCAGTTCCTCGCCCTCTTGAAGATGTGGAAGAAGCTTTTTATCATTACCTGGAGATTTATTATTATTTCCACTATTACTCGAATAATCATACACTTTTGTAAATCCTGGAAACTTTACCTTTGAATCGGATGCCTTGAACAAGTATTCTCCGGCGTTTATGTCAACCGATGTGGTTTCCATTATGCATGGAGACATCTGGCTTGCCACAAACCTTTCCCATATAAGTTTGTAAAGTCTGAACTGACTGGGGTTCAGGTATGGTTTCACTTTCTCGGGAGTTCTGAATACTGATGTGGGTCTGATGGCCTCGTGAGCGTCCTGTGTTTTTCCCTTGTTTGCATACTGTTTTATCGTACCCCGGAAATCCTGACCGAGTGTGGTGCCTATAAACTCAGTCGCTTCATGCTGTGCGCCCGGCGATACTCTGACCGAGTCGGTACGCATATATGTAATAAGTCCGACGCCTCCGCCGGAGCCGACATTAATTCCCTCGTACAATTGCTGTGCATTCATCATTGTTCTTTTAGCTTTAAAATTCAGTCTTCTGTATGCATCCTGCTGAAGCGTGCTTGTCTTGAAAGGAGGCAGTGGTCTTCGCTTCTGGTCCTTTTTCACAACTTTATTGACGAGAAATTTTTCTTGTTTAAGGTCCTTGAGAATCGAATCAGATGTTTTTTTGTCGGGAATGTCTATTTTCTTATTCTTCTTCTTGGCCAGCTTTGCTTCAAACGCATCATTTATTTTCTGCTTGAGCTTGGATGCATTCACCGCCATACTCCAGTATTCTTCAGGCTTGAATTCGTCAATTTCTTTCTGGCGGTCGCATATTAACCTGACAGCGACGGATTGAACTCTCCCTGCGGATAGACCTCCCCTGATTTTTCTCCAGAGAAGAGGGCTCAAGTTGTAACCCACGAGTCTGTCCAGGATCCTTCTTGCCTGTTGTGCGTTTACAAGGTTCATATCAATTTTTCTGGGATTGTCAACGGCATCCTTGAATGCACTCTTTGTAATTTCGTGCATCTCAATCCTGAGGGGATTTTCAACCTTCAGAAGTTTTGCTAGATGCCATGCTATGGCTTCTCCCTCGCGGTCAGGGTCAGAAGCGAGGAAAATCTTAGTTGCGCCTTTTGCACCTTTCCTGAGGGAATCTATTACTTCTTTCTTTCCGCGGATGGTCATGTACTTGGGGGTATAATTATCGTCCACATCAACACTGATACGGGTTTTGGGAAGATCGCGAACATGTCCCATTGAAGCTTTAACTTCGTAACGACCACTTGAGAATTTCTGTATAGTCCTGGCTTTTGCCGGGGATTCCACTATAATCAGATGTTTCTTGCTTTTAGGTTTTTTGCTTTTAGCTGATGTAGTTCGCTTTTTTGAAGCTGCTTTCGGTTTAGCTTTACTTTCATCTGATGTAGTTCGCTTTTTTGAAGTTGCCTTCGGTTTAGCTTTGCTTTTAGCTGATGTAGTTAGCTTTTTCGAAGTTGCTTCCGATTTCGTTTTGGTTGATATAGTTAGCTTTTTCGAAGTTGCTTTCGGTTTAGCTTTACTTTTAGGTGATGAGCTTGGCTTCACTAAAGCTGTTTTCGTCTTAGTTTTACTTTTAGATGTTGAGCTCGGCTTTTCTGAATCTTTTTTTGCCTTAGCTTTGCTTTTAGATGTTGAGCTTGGCTTTGCTAAAGCTGTTTTTGCTTTAGTTTTACTTTTTGGCTTTGCTTTGCTCTTTTCAGTTGTCTTGTCAGGCAAGAATTCACCCCATTTTCTTATGTACTTTACAAGTTTAGTATTTTACCACATTAATTACTGAAATTCAAATGACAGTATCAATAGGTTTGTTTGCAATTCCTATACAAATCACTTATTGCCGCGAATGTTGAGTCCATTGTTTGTTAATATCGAGGCAGGATACCCTTCCATCACATAATATCAATGCAGGATGCCTTTCCTGCAGGGAAAATTGTATCTTCCTTTATATGATAAAAATTTGAAATCCAATTTTGATATAAAAATAGAAAATCCTTTATTATATTGAAGAAATATTTTTTTAATTAGAAGAAGCTACGAAAATTTTGGTAAAAAAAATCCCACTCTTAAGTGGGATTTTAAATCTCTTGGAACCTATCCGGGGAAATTAGTTAACCCATATTACGCCGGGATTCAAAGCAATCTCGGCAATAAACTGGCTTACCGCTTGTGGGCTCAAATGGAACCTGGGTCTCACAATTGCACTCAGCGCAAGTAACTGTATAGAGCTTTCTTGAACCATCACGTTTATTACGTTTTCTGGCTCTTCGGCAATCCGGGCAAAGCTTCGGTTCGTTTGTGAAACCTTTTTCCTGGTAGAATTCCTGTTCTCCAACAGTAAATACGAATTCCTGTTCGCACTCTCGGCATGCCATTGTTTTGTCAGTTAGAATCATAGAGTTTTCTCCTTTGGAATATATCTGGTTTAATATATCAGATTTGATCGGGTCTAATTCATTTCCTGTTAAGTTTTTTAGTTCTGACCGTCAGATGGTTCCTGATTACTTTTTTTCTTTACCGAAGAAACAGGTGCAAAATCCTTTTTTCCGAATCGAATCTAATTGCCCAATTATAACACCAAGCAATGGAAAAAGCAAGAAAAAAACAGCCGGTCAAAATCGGCGCAATAGACGAAACAACAACGTAGCTCAAACCTTCAGGCTTGCTGTCTGCCCTGAAAATTACACCTTTTTCGATTCCCTCACCTCTAGACTCCACTTTCCTAATTTCCTTAGAGGTGCAATCCCTCATCTCCTCAACTTCCTGCATTTCTTATCCCGGACTTCGTTAATCGGGACGAGGACGTCCCTCCTACATGTCTGACCTCCGGCCTCCGTTCTCCTCCTTATTCCACTTCGAGCTTCACAGGCTCTGCAACGGCTTTTACATCGGGATTGTAATACAGATATGCGTTGCTGTCGGGAGTTTTTATCTTCATCGGGAATCTTGCCCGCAGGCGGTATTTGAATTTGAGCGTCTCGCCCTCCTTCACATCATCGGTATAAACCAGGATCTGTCTTGATGTCGTTGTGTATTTTGCAAACACCTTGTTTACATACTGATCCAGATCTGATCTTACAAGGTCAAATCCGGGAGGAATTCCCAGGTCGATCATCACATTGTTCATGACTTTTGTTGTGTTATTCCTGACAAATACAGTGGCGGTTATGGTCTCGTCCTCCTGGAGCTTCGTGCGGTCATACTTTATGGTTATCGTGAGGGGCTCCTTCGCACGATCCACCTTGACCCAGGGCATATAATATTTGCCGACAACCTGGTAATAACAGATGCCCTTGCCGGTTATGGATATCTTCACATCATTCTTGCCCTTTTTCGTTACCTTGCCGAAGTCCGCCTGGTTATAGACATCGTAGTTGTTGGAATTGATTCTGAACTCCTCGGTCTGTTTTCCGTTGACCGTTATTTTCACCTTTGCGTCTATCTTCTCCGTTGCCCTTTCCTGCGCCATAATCAGGGCTTTCATTGCAAGCATGGTGCTCTGGGTGGAATACCATGTGCCGTGGGGATCCTTTGCTTTTATAAGGTAATTCACGGCTTTTGACGCTATGCCGGCATCGCCGGGCGATTTCAATAAGGCCATTGTCGCAAGCGCAGTGCATTCGATATTGGCAACATTACCATAAGAGCGCATTACAGTGGGCTTTTTCGTTCCCCAATATGCCATGTCATTATCTATGGTCGCCTTATCTTTGAGCCTCTGTAAAACCTTCTGTGTCATCGGGTTGCCGGGTTGAATTTTAGTCAGGATATTTCCCAAAAGGGCAAGTAAATACGGGTCCTCAATCTGTCCGGCTTGTCCCTTCAGGTAATCTATCGCCTTGTTCAGGCCTCCGCCCTTGTAGCCTGATTCTGTAAGCGCCCAGGCAATATATGCGGTGGACCTCATATTTCCCCAGGAGCCGTCGGGTTTTTGCTGACTCATCAGCCAATTCTGGGAGCGGGAGGTCACATTTTCGTCAACATCCCAAACCTTCGACATGTCACGGAATTCCATGATTCCCATTGCGGTCAGGTTGACATTTGCGGGCGATTTTCCATACATAGAGAATCCGCCGCCCTGAACCTCGAACGAGAGAAGTCTCTGGTAGCCGGTGTTTATGTAACTCTCCGCCTTCATTTGTAGTTCAGGGGTGATTTTCTTTGTCTTTTTCATATATTCAAGGACAAGCACATTTGGGTAAGTGGCGGCGGTTGTCTGCTCGAAACATCCGTGAGGCATACGGAATATCTTGTCAAGTCCCTCCACAACCTGGGTGAGTATTACCGGGTAGAGTCTGACGAGGATTTTTGAAGCTCCCGGTATTGATTTATCGGGAATTTCCATATAGACAGTCTCTTCCTGCTCCACACTTCCCGATTTACTCTTTATGAACATCCTGCCGTTGGGGAGGACATCGATTCGTCTTCTTATGGCATCGCTGAGCTTGCTGCCCTTTCCGTGGACAGTGAAAGTATAATTGCCGATTTGTGTTACCTTTATCCTGAAATGAACCGCTTTCACATCGCCGGGATTCATTGTTATGGTTTTTATGGGCTTATCCATCAGCTTGAACCATTTCTCCGATGTATCAACGGTAAGCTTGACTGTCTGTTTTTCTTTCAGGTAGTTATAGACGGCGATGGGGACATCCACCTCGTCATTCTGCGTCAACGATACGGGGAAATCTATGTCAATAAAGAAGTCCTGGAATACCTTTATCGCCGTTGTGATGTTCCCCATCTGACCTTTCAGCGAGTTGGCAAAAGCTGAGAGCCTCCAGGATGTGATGGAGTCCGCCATTTTAACTTCGATCTCGGCGTTCCCTTTATCATCTGTTATCACCTGCGGATTCGTATAGAGCGTTTCAGGGAAATACTCACGGATTCTGACAGGCGCACCGGCTTTCTTCTTGGGCGATTCACCCTTTCTTTCTTTCATTGCATCTACTTTTAGTCTTTTTGTGACCTTAAACTTCGCATAATCCATACTATCGGGTGCTGCCCCTGATATCGTTCTCATTTCTGATCTCAATAATGCGGGCCTCCCCTGCGGTCTTAATTTTCCAAACGCCTGGCCTATCCGGGTGAAATCCATATCGTCTTTTGTATCCTTCTTGCCGTCGGGCCCCATTGTGAAGATTTGCGGAGGCATGTTCTTTCCTTTTGGCTCTTTAAGGTAGAATTTGTTGCCCCAGGGATCGAGCATTCCTTCTTTCTTAATGAATTTCTCTTTCACAAGAACATTGAAATTATATGAAGACGGATAGAATCTGTGCTTTCTGTAGTGCTCATAAAGAGCATTCTGAATCTTCTGCATCTTCTGAACGCATTCTTTCAGATTTTCAGTTTGACTGTCCAGGTTAATCGTGAATTTCTCAGGTGACGGAAGCTTCGCCAGAACAATCTCCTCGATTATGTTCTTATCTCTTGATGCCTTATCATCAGCAAGGACTATATCTCTTGCCGTCATTCCTCTTATCTCGTATTTGGGATCCATAAATTGCTTCTGCAACAGGAAGTACGCTTTCTCCAGTCCGGGTCTCATCTGTCCCATCGCAAAAACGGCCTCGTCCACGATATCGACCCCCAGAGCGGCGGCGAGGGGTTTTCCATTCTTACCCTTCACATTCAGCTTTATCTTCGCATTCTCTCCGGGTTTGTATTGTTTTTTATCGAGTGTAGTCGTTATCGCCAGATCGTCCGCGTTTTTTATGAATATGTTTTTGGTGTCACGGATAAAATTATTGTTGTCTGTGAGTCTGTAGGCGTGTGCGGTTACCATTCCCGCCATATCGGGAGTCGCCTCGATTGAGAAGGCTTGTACCGAGCCTGATAACATAACAGCGTGGGTTGATATGATCTGGTTGTTTTTTATGAAATCGATATAGCATGATCCCTGTCCCTGCGTGCTTAATATGTCAAACTTTAACGATTCTCCCACCTTATAGACGGCCTTCTCCGCTCTCAGGATAATATTATCTTTCTTGTATGTGGTGGGCAGGTATATCGTCGTCTTTAATCTCTGACCGTCGGGCGTGTATGCGTCAATTCTTACGGGAATTCCCAACGGCCGAGAGGGGGCCCTTCCGGGTCTCGGTATTCCAACTCTTACTTTCCTTGAACTCGGAGGTTCTTCAGACAGCGTCTTTTTTTGGAGGTTCATAACCCGTCTCGGGATAATAGAATGCTGCAAAGAGGGCTTTATCTTAAATATGCCGACCCCGGCCTTGTCAGTTACTACATTATACTTCTCGTTCGAAATCTCCAGGTTGACTGTCGCCGCTACAGGCGATCCGTCAGGATAACTTGCCAGAACATATACCCGGTTTTCTATCCCGGGCTTTAATTTACCCGATTCGGGGAAAAGCTCGACTTTGAGAGGATTGTTTGATATCGGAATTGACCTGTAAGTCCTCTCCTTGTGTCCCGCGGTGTCCCTTACGGCAACCTCCATCAATACGCTTGCCTGTCCCTTTTCAAGTGGAGTGCCGGTAATCGTGTCGGGAATCTTCATCTCGAACTTAAAATCTCCGTTCTTGTCTGTAACTCCTTTCGCTGTTGCAACGGTTCTCGTCGCCACATCGAAAATATTAAGCCTGGCGTTAACCTTTCCGCCTGATACGGGCTTCCCGAAGAAGTAGTCGGCCTGAATCTCTCCCTTCAATGTTTCGCCGGGTGAGTAAAATTTGCGATCCTTCTTGAATACAACTTTGAACTTTGGAAGTACATATTTCTTCACGACAACAGCCCTTGATGCCGTCTCTTTGTCTATAATAGCTTTTACCTTGTATGTGCCCATGTTGACCTCGTCGGCAAGCTCGAAAATTCCGCTTGCAACGCCAAATCTCGAGGTCTTCCCGGCATTCTTGTAAACCTTGTTTCCTTTTGAATCAAGTATCTCAATCGTTACATCCTTTTCCGATAATGGCTTCAGATCCGGAATGTTCAGCGCAAGAACCCGGATATTTATTTTCTGCCCCGGCTGATACATGGGCTTGTCAACAGTGATGTGTATTTTGAAGCTCTTCTTTATATTGATATTCGTGTTGATTGATATATGCTTGTCTTTTGTACCGGTTACAACCGCCAATTTACAGGTTCCCTCTTTATCTGCCGGTATCCTGAAACTTGCATCCAGGGAGCCGTTCTTGCCGGTTTTACCTGAGAAAACAATCTTCCTTTTTGCCTGCTTTTCCTCTGAAAGAAAAATACTCACCGGCACGTTTTCGATAGGATTCTGTGTCTTGGGATTATATGTGATAATCCTGAGTCCACCGACACTGCCCGCCAGAAGATTTGAATTACCCAGAATCTTAACCTCGTAATATGGAAGTTTTCCCGTTGTCGTCTGAGTAAGATCAACAATAGGGGAGGAAACAGCGGGAATCTTTGGCCGGTCATCCTCCACCGACGGTTCTTTCTTCTGAGTGCAGTTCATAAAGAAAATAAGCATCAGCGCAATTGAAAGTAAAATCATTATAGTCCTGGTTCTTTTCATTTCTCACACCTCTGTCATTTTTGTAGGTTTGGCATCCTGCCGGCTAACTGTCTGTTTTTGTTACATCAATGAATACAGGAGTCTTGTATGTTTATTCCCTGATATCCTTAGAATTCGACAAGCTCGGTGGTTTCCTCTGCCTGCCCTGAGCTTATTTCTAATCTTTGATGATCTTTTTAAGACAACACCCGATTTTAATCGGGTGGTAAGTCGAAGCCCTAAACACTGGGTGTTTAACCGTTTTAACGGTTTACCGGTTCTTTCTCACCCACAGTTTTATACCACCTTTTCCATCATTTGAATGAAGCTTTTCCTATTTATTCTTATTCCCGATACACCGTTAATCTTCAGAATCTGGAAGCCTCTGAAGAGGCTGAGACGGCGTGGCTAAACCATTCGCCATCCCACAATAAATTGTGGTGTTGTCTTAAAACCAATTGTTGCCTTATTGTCAATGTTACTCTAAATATCACATCCATTTCCATGGAAATGTATATAAAGATAAGAACTTGTTTCAGGTTTTCTGTTTCAAAGTTACCATTGTCAAGTTTTTTCATAATAGTACTTCTCAGTACTGTCCAATAAAAGATTAATCTTGACTTTGCTGACATTGATAAAAAAAGATATCTTCATTGTTTGTGAAATAATTGGGCAAATTTGGATAGAACTTATTGGAGATAGCTTAAGCTGTATTCACAAAATAATGTCTTGTTATTTGGGCGGCGGGACGCCACCCCCACCATAATAACAATGTTGGTAGCTGCGGCGTCTCGCCGCAGATCAAATTGGATAGAATATATTTGAAGATAACTAAATAGAAAAATCGGGGTTGGGAAATCCCTTATGCCAATGGGAGTAAAAGTTTAGCCAAAAGGTAAAATTGAGGAAATAGAGAAATTTACGGCATAATATAAATTAAAGATGAAAGGATGAAAAATATGAAAAAAATTCTGAGCATTGCTGTCATTATCGTTTTGTTGGGACTTCTCACATCGGTTCCCGTTCAATCCAGTAAGAACGTAAAGGCAAAGGTTACGCTTACTAATGGAAAAGTTTATGAAATGAATTCTCTCTACACACAGAAAAAAGGAGCAAGACCTTCTCAACTTCTGCCATGTTATGTTGACGGTCCTGTTCCCATGAAGATTCACCTTTCAAAATTCAGCACTATTATAAGCATGGAAGGTCATGATATGAATGTTTATAAAGACAGGTTGAGCAAGGAGTTCAGGGGATTCAACTTCCGTAAATATGTTGTAACAAGGACATGTTTTCGGGATGATTCCCGGGAGCGTGAGTACCTTGTCCTGTTTCGCAAAAACTTATTTATCGGCGGCACAGTCAAAAAGAAAGACGGCACACAGGAGCGCATGGTATTTCCTGTTTATAATATCGCGTTCATCATGTTCCTTTGATTTTCCTGACGAGAACCGGGTATAGCTAAAAAGAAGAAAAGGGGACATGTCTTTCTTATTTTATACAATCAGACACAGAGAATTTGTCGTGATATGAATTCATATTGTTAAATCTTTGATACACTAGTTTCCTGAAGTCCAATTCGACCGGAAGATCCAGATCTTTATTCACCTCATGTAGAACAGCATGCAACTTCTGTCTTTGCTCACTTGAGAATGGAGCAGGCTTGAAATAGCACAGAGATATGTGCATTCGAAGCCAATTGTCCAGGTTGACCACTTTATCGAATTGGTTGCGCAGGTTCATAATTGTTCGATAATCTTTTTCCGTCGCGGGCAGAAACCCTATAGAAACAGTCGCATCAGGACAAACAAGGGAAGGCTTCAATTTTACTACTGCCTGGTCCGGATGTTTTTTGAAATAGCCTGCTAATTCCTCAAATATCTTGTGGCAATTTGCCTTGTTTCCCTGCATTTTATCTTCAAGCTTATCAGTTTTATCCGGAGCATTGTCCAGGTCGTGGATGGTTATGTGAAAAGTTGCCGGGTCAAGTGGTTTTGCAAACACATCCGGCACAGCTTCGATAACTCTCTTTTGAACTGCGGTGGCAAGGGCGGTTTCTTTCTTCCCGGTCCGCACAACGACTGTATCACCCCAGAAGGGAGTGAGTTTCCCGGCACCATCTACTTTCTCCTTCAAGCCCTCCGGATCATGCCAGCAGACATCGGGAGACTTCAGGGCGTCAATTGAGGATAATTGCTCTTTCCTCACGGTATCGGAGTACTCTTCGAAAGGAGTTTCAATACCTTTTAATCTTGCCGGGACGGTCAGATCTATGTCATCTGCGTCCACTTGCGGAGTACTTTCACTTTTTAGAGGTTTGGAAGAAGGTTCGTGAGATTCAAATATCCCATCATAGAGCTTCCCAATTTCTCTGTCATTATCCCCGGCGTCCAACTCTCTGAAGAATGTGGCATCTTTCTCGATCTGCTTCTCCTCAATCACTGGAACTGGTTTCTTCGAAGTGGAAAATGCGGGCGGAAGATTTGCTCCATCCGTTTTTTTACTTAAAGAGAGCTTACTTTCATTTATATGGGGAAGTCTATCCCTGATATTTTCCGAACTTATTGAAGCTTCAACTTCCTCCGGTGCACTTCGTGATTTTTTGTTTTCTCCAATTTTCTTTGCGGATATATTGAAGGATAAGGACTTGTTTCCTGCCGGATTTATTTCTGTCATTTTATGAGCCTCCTGAGCCGGACAAGCTATAGCCGGAAAAATTTCTTTTATTAGGAAACCGGGAATTTATGAAAGCAGGTTATTAATAGATATGACCTGATCTTCATTTTCATATTAGCCCTTTTCCGGATTCCTTTTTTCAATACAAGAGAAGGGACGAGCCGGGTTGTTTCAGATCGAAACAACAATAAAACACGGGAGTATATCTATAGATTCAAATTGAATAATTCTCTGATTGATTGTTTATTTCCTTTCAGTTTATGAAAGAAACATAAAGAGAAGAAAGAAGATAGCGTTCATCATGTTCCTTTAATCTTCCAGTATTTTCTCTTCATCCCGTCTTCAGGCTCCTCGAACCTTGACCATTTATAACCCCGGTTTTCCAATACCCGGTGTTGCTTGTTATCCTTGTCATTATTACCGGGGCATAATATAACCGTCCCACCGGTTTTTGTCACCCTCTCCATCTCGGCAATCTCTTTCTCCGGGTGCTCCCCGAATACATGCCCACCCATTGTTATATCGGCAAATTCGTCTGGAAACGGTATTCCCGTGACAATTCCATCAACAGTGTAAAAATTCGAACATCCCTTCTCATTTGCCTTTTTCTTCATATATCTTCGAAGGTTCTCAACAGGCTCAACAGCAAATACAACCTTCGCTAGAGACGCAACTATAAACGAGAGCCTGCCTGTCCCGGCTCCCACATCTATAACGATTTTATCACGGAAATCTGTTGTCGATAGTAATTCTTCCGAATCCCAACCCAGGAAAGGCTGATTGTCATATATGGAAGGATCTATCGCGTACGCGAGGAGATCATTTATCGTCCCGAGTATTTTCCGCTCCGCCATGTATATCTCATCTTCTCCGGGCGTCCCCACATCAATTAGAGACACTTTATCAAGCCAGACTTTAACATCGGGGCATTTATTACGGAGAAACCACTCCACGGCAGGATTTGCTTTCAATGCAATGGCTAATTCCCTGTCGGGAAGCCATCCCGGAAGCCAGCTTATCTGCACCCTCTCCAGGAGAAGTAAGTAGTTGAAAGATAAATTGTTTGTGTCTATCCAGTCAAGAGACATATTTTTCCTCCCAATCAATTTTTTCTGCCGATTTGTCTATTTTCCTTTTATTCTTATCAGGACTTACGCAGAAATGGCGCAAGAATGTTGTCATTGCGGTGAGCCTTTAGCCCTGAACGAAGTGAAGGGGAAGCGAAG
>JAIORV010000143.1 GCA_021107945.1 Vulcanimicrobiota bacterium
TGTGAGAGGGATAAGGTCATAGCGAAATACTATGACCTTACCCTACTCGATTAAACACCTTTAAACTCCTGTTATTACTCTAAAACACTTGAAATAAATTCTATTGCTTCTTAACAAATTCGCATGTGCGAAATGTGAGTACTTAATGTTTATGATTGACACAGCGAAGAATCTCAACCTCGGTGATGCAGAGGGAGCAAGTCTCAATAAAAGAGGATGATTGAACTAAAGGGATCCTTCGCTGATTTATTAAAAGGGAACTTGTTTCATTGTTCTCTGCGAACTCTGCGGTGAATATTAAGGTGATCGAAAATAACCAATACTCAAAACAACCCCACAAGCCCCGAAAAATCTTCTAATACAACCGTCTCTCTCCCGTTCTCAAATATCTCATCTTTTTCATGTGCCCATGTCGTGTGATATGGAATCAGTACCGTTCCCATCCCAGCTTTTTTGGCCGGGTTTATATCGGATTTTGGGCTGTTGCCGATCATCCAGGTGTGTTCCGGATCCAGGCCGAAGTCCTCGATTACGCTCCTGTATATACTCTCATTTTTCTCAGGCACAACCCGTATATGCTGAAAATAATGAGAAACTCCCGATCTCTTTATTTTTCCGAGCTGTTCTTTCTCATGTCCTTTTGTAAGAAGAATCAGGTTGTTTTTCCCGCGAAGAACAGGCAATGTCTTTTCCACCCCCGGAAGGAGTGTAATAGGATAATTTCCCGTCCTCTCCCCTGCCCCACTGATCAATTCAATTAATCGATTCTCAACCGGCCGCTTCTCAATTGAACATGCTTCCTTATAAACCTCAAGCATTGTTTTCGTGAAGCTTCTTGAGCCATATCCGTAATATTTCACATTGGCAATTTCTCTTTCCCTGAGAACTTTCTCGATTCTGTCCGGTATTAATCCTTCTTTTTTCATAAGCGCTACAAATGCAAGTATCTCCCCCTCGAAGAACCTGTTGTTTTCCCAAAGAGTGTCATCTGCGTCTATTAGAAGTGTTCTTTTATGGTTCATAGTTTCCTCAATTCCTTTTCAGTTTTCATAATATTTCAAGCTGGTCGGGAGACCGGCCTTTATATAAAATACAGGAAAGAACTGGTATTCACAATTATTTTTTAATAAAAATAGTTTTCTATTAAAAATGACAGTGGAAGCCTTATTTGGATTCTCAGTCATCCACGTCCTCTGCATCCTCTGCGGTGAATAGGTTTTTCTTCCTACTTCTCCGCAGTCACAATAAACCCGGGTTTTATATTTGACAATTTTCCAGCTTCAATCCTGCAAGTTGATACGGATTCCATCACCTTTTCAACCTTTATTCTTGCGACCCGGTCTTTCACAACGACCTCTTCGCCTGTCTTCGGATGTTTATAATCCTTTATATTCAGCACCTGGAACACCATTCCGTTCCTGACTTTCTTTTTCTTGCCAAGATCAATGAGTATTTTATTACCTTCAACGGCAACCACATAACCCCAAAGGGGAACTGAAGATTCTATCTTGTCAACAAGCTTGCCCATCGCATCATTCCAGACTTTCTTCGTCATTGAGTTCTTGTCTGGCTCACCCAGGTCAATATTCATATACCTGTAGCTTATATCATGCGACTCCCTGTGACTGTAACCGTCGAATTGCTCCGAGAATAGTATCTGCCCCGTGCCGACATGAATCAATCTTGCGGAAATTCCGAGCTTTACCGTGACCGAATACATCCTTCCGAGTCTTACCCTACCGATATAAACACCGGGATAAAATGACGTTCGATCCACATCGAAATTGCTGACCTCGCCCATCAGAACAAGATCCGCTCCAAGTTTCCTGCCGAGCCTGACGGCTTCCGATTTGTTTATAAGTCCGGTATCGGAAATATTGAGCTCATCAAGAACCTTTTTTAGCTTTTTCCTTGATATGACTTCGAAATTGCCCTTTTTTATCAGTCCGGATCTTACCCGGTAGGCTATCTTTTCCGGGCTTGCGTTTGTGTCTCCCCGATCAAAATCAATAATTGCGATATATGTGCCGGACTTTCTTGCGGGTTTCCTGCGGGGAGACTCTGTGGGAGTGGGGTCCTTTTTGCTTTTGCCCTCATCAGCGATTGGAGTGAATTCAGCAGCAAGTATTTTTACTTTTGCCATCAATTCCTTAACCGCCCTGTGAGGTTCTTTTGATTCCGCTTTCCATAGAACCTTCACCGGATCTCCCAGGGAATTAAGCTCAACAATCCCAATAAAAGGAAGGTCTTTCTTGTTGATATTCAAGATACTCTCACAGTATTTCTTATCCACATTACTGGCAAAATTATACACCTTGAAATCCGATGAGAGTCCCGGTTTTCCGTCAAACTCACCTTGTTCTTTGAGTGCCAGGAGTTTCTTCCTTACCTTAATTTCTTTTTCCGCAACGGAAATGTTGTTATAGTCGCCCACAATGATTATGGACTTTCCCTGTGAACTCGCAAAGGAAAAAATTACAACACAGAGGATAAATACAATAATAATCGCCGTAAATTTAAAACAATTTTTCATGTTGCCCTCCCATACACAAATTATAACAAGCTCCACACATGTGGCTGATTGAAATGTATGTTAACCCTATTTACCAGGAGTATAATTTGATTCGGCCTTGATTTTATCTTATCAAGCAAGAGGTGGGGAATGGGAGATTTGTTATATATTGATTTAATAAGCTGAGTTTTCTCTGCATTCTTCCCCTCGAAATCTATCGGCAGAGACCTTGAAATAAGGAAATAACGACACATCCGGTTGTCTATAACCTCAAAAACAGGTGATATTTCCATTCCGTCAAGCTCCGGGAAATCTGCCTGATGAACCATATTTATATAATCCGGGAGTATTTCCAGATTGTGAATAATAATTTTCCCCTTGAATTTTGTTTTTACTATCTCCAGTTCCATGTCCAGTTCAATTTTATCTGTCCCGGGATTGATGAAATACTGCACAGGCTTTACAATCGGAATATTTTGTGCATATTCTATCAGGAGGTTTAACATGAATGGAAATGATATTCTTTCACTATATGGCGAAATACTGTGGTAGGTTGAGTTTACAAGGTTCTTTTCATCAGGATTCTGATTTGATATTCTGAAGGATATATTTGTCGGACCTTCCTGCGCAGGGTGATAACTACAAATATCTTCAGCTTTCTCCAGAATCTCATCGCAAGTATCCGATTCTTTAATTACTTCCAATATTTTATCCCATGACGACTGCCACTTCTTCTCCGCCTCGCCTTTTAACGAGGGAGGAAAATTCGCAGAATAAAGAAGTTGAACCGCAGATTTCCAACCCATAACCTTTTCGAAATTAAAATCGATTGCACCCAGGCGGAATTCCCTGTTAATCGGGATTTCATAACTATATTTTTTCCATTTGTCCCGATCCACATCAACAGTTATTTTTAAAAGATGCTTAGTCGGTTCAGGGGAAGGGACAGGATGAATGAAATTTTCTCCAAATAGGCGGGACATTTTAAGGATCACATCATCAGGAAAATCAAAATCTGCTTCAAAGCCTATCTTTGAAGTCATTGTAGAAGGTCCAGTATGATCAGAGAGTATAACCACCCTTTCAGACAGCGGAAGTTCCCTCGCTTTTTCTATCTCAACCGTGTTCCATTGTTTTAGAATTATTTCTACCTTGTCAACATCGGGGTGTATGGGAGCGAACTCGAGAAGCCTGAGATTTTCATCATCTCTGACCCCGCTGACCCCAAGAAGACCGGAGTACCGATCCTTTTCATCCATAATATGGGCGGTTATAAAATGTTTACCTTTTTTGAACGAACCCCGTACGGAGATTATGGTTCTCTGGATGTGAAATGCTATTTCCTCAAGAATAATCTCTCTATCCTGAAGCAAGTACTTCTTATTGATTGGCTGGGTGAGACTCTCTCTCTTGAGATCATTCCACGGGGAGTCCAGATAATAGGATTTTTCCTCATTTCCCTCTTTCATAATGCACTTCCCAAGCTCTATATTTAGTGGGGAACTAATTACTAATTTAAATAGATCCGCGGATTATCCTCCTGTGGTATAAAACAGCAAAAAATACCGACATATTGATTATATGAAGAATTAATTACATGTCGCAACAACAAAATACAAGGAACAAAGTTGTCATTGAAGAAATTAGTAATTATAATGTAATGGGTTACTATTCAGACTGATTATTTTCTAAAATCAAATAGTTTTCTACTTCAAGATAGTATTATTTAAAAAAGAGGTAAATTATGACATCATTAGCATTCCTGGGCGCGGCAAGAACTGTAACAGGATCCAAATTTCTCATCATGCACAACGGTATGAAGATAATGATTGATTGCGGTCTTTTCCAGGGACGAAAGGTATTGAGGAAAAGAAACTGGGATGACTTTTTAAAAGTTAACGGTGATGTAGTTTTGAAGCCTGAGGATATCGATTATATTATTCTGACACATGCCCATATCGATCATTCGGGTTATATTCCCCGGTTTGTAAAACAAGGATTCAAAGGCAAGATTTTATGCACACAGATAACAAAAGAGCTTTGCGAATTGTTACTCAAGGACAGCGCATATCTTCAGGAAGAAGAAGCCCGTTATGCCAACAAGAAGGGTTACTCCAAGCATAGGCCTGCGTTACCTCTTTATAGAGTGGCTGATGCTGTGGAGTCTTTCAAATATTTTAAACCGGTTGAAAGAAACGAATTCATTAACCTTTCCCCTGATATTAGGTTCCGATTTCGAAATGCGGGACATATACTGGGATCTTGTATCGTTGAAATGTGGATCAAGCAGGAAAGGGAAGAGATTAAAGTGGTCTTTTCCGGAGACCTGGGACGCATGAAAACCCCAATATTAAAAGATCCCGATTATGTAAGGGAAGTTGATTACCTTATTTTGGAATCTACTTATGGCGACAGGCTTCACTCCGCACACGATCCTGGAGCAGACCTTATACCCCTTATTAAAGAAACATATAAGAACCGCTCCGTTCTACTCATACCGGCGTTCGCTGTGGAACGAACCCAGGAGCTTATTTATATCCTCAGAGGACTTCGAGATAAAAAATTGATTCCCAGGATTCCCATATATATTGATAGTCCACTTGCTATAAATGTCACAAAATTATTCGAATCTCACAGGGAAGTATATGACAAGGAGGCAAGAGCACTTATTGACGACAAAGGGAAATCAATATTTAATTCATCTGACATTCATTTCACATCCACTTGTGACGAATCGAAAGCCCTAAATGGAAGACGAGGCCCCATGATTATTATCTCAGCTAGTGGAATGGCCACAGGTGGGAGAATTCTCCACCACTTGAAAGAAAGACTTCCTGATTATAAAAATAATGTCCTTATGGTGGGATACCAGGCCGCCGGAACAAGGGGCAGATCACTGCTTGACGGCGCAAAAACGGTAAAGATACATGGAAACTATATACCGGTGAGGGCAAAAGTTACATCCATAAGCACATTCTCCGCTCATGCCGACTATAGCGAAATCCTGAAATGGCTCAGAAGCCTCAGAAAAAATGGACCCAGGAAGGTATTCCTTGCGCATGGTGAAATCAATTCCCAATTTGCCCTTGCATATAAAATCAAGGAAGAATATGGATGGGATGTATATATTCCCGATTACCTGGAGACAGTCTTACTTGACAGGGAATACCCGCTTCCGCCGGAGGGACGACCAGGTGTGCTGTAAAATGACGGATGACAGAGGCCGGAGGACAGAGGACGGAGGACAGATGACGGATGACAGAGGACGGATAACTGAGGACGGAGGGTGGAGGCCAGAGGCCAGGTAACAGAGGACGGATGACGGAGACAGGATCCCGTTTCCCGCTTCTCATTTCCCACTTCCATTAAGGTAGCGGAGGTTTTTAAACCTCCCATGAGAATAACCCCCGGATTTATCCGGGGGAACGAAAGGATCGCACTATCCTTTACTACTCTAGCCGCTTCAGCGTCTTCCCGGCAAGGATGACAGATTTGTTTTTTCACCGCAAAGACCACAAAGGGGGAACGGATTACAGAGGACAGTGGACGGATCACGCTTCTCGTTTCTCGCCTCCCGTTTCCCGTTTCCCGTTTCCCGTTTCCCGTTTCCCGTATCTCACTTCTCATTTCCCGCAAGAAGGAGTTATCAAGCTATGAAAAAAATGACAAAAAAAGAAAGAATTGACATGGCGCTGACAAATCAGCCCATTGACAGGATACCCGCCAGTTTCTGGCGACATTTTTATGACCTGGAGGACACCCCCCGGGGTCTTGCCGACGCGATGCTTTTATTCCAGGAAAATTATGACTGGGATTTCATGAAAGTCAACCCCAGAGCAAGTTATCATACGGAGGACTGGGGCACTAAATTTAAATTCTTCAAGGATGGAAAAACAAGCCCACGGCGCATTGATTACCCGATTAAAAAGATATCTGACCTCACGAAAATAACCCCCTTGAACCCTATGAAAACCAGAGTTCTGAAAGAGCATATCGATGCGCTTCATTACATAAAAAATGGAATGCAGAAAAACATGTATTTCGTTATGACAGTCTTCTCGCCCATTTCAATTGTTGCCGATATGGTTGAAAGCTATGATATATTCAATGAATACATGCAAGAGGATCCCAAACTTGTAAAAAGCGCAATTGAATCGGTTACGAAAACATTTGAAAAATTCATTGAAGAATCATTGAATGTGGGAATATCGGGTCTTTTTTACGCTACAACATATTGGGGAACACATGTTCGATTAACCGACGTTGAGTTCGATGAATTCTCACGCCCGTATGATATGAGATTATTAAGTCTTGTGAAGGATTCCCCCCTGAATATTCTCCACGTTTGCAAGAGTGACAATATGCTTGAAAAGCTTGCAAATTACCCGGTTTCCGCCTTTAGCTGGGATTCGACGGATCCCACTAACAAAAGTCTGTGGGAAGGAAAGGAAATTCTGAAAAAAGCGGTAATTGGAGGAATAGACCAGAAGAAGACTCTTCCCTTCGGTTCCCCGGAAGAATGTGAAAAGCAAGCGGATGAAGTTAGAAAAAAAATTGGTAAAACTGGATGGATACTTGGATCGGGATGTACATTTCCACCGGAAACCCCTTCAAGAAATCTCAAAGCTTTGAGAGAATGGGTGGAAAAAGTACCTGTGATATGATGGGCAAAATAAGAACAGGAAAGATCCCATGAAAGGATTTTTCCGGAAACACGGCCAAGAAATTAATGCCGTAAATTAAATTACTCCTGGTGGTGTGAAAATTATGGTTTTATTACGAACAAGACTTTCAATATTCATCATTGCAATTACCTTTGTAATTCTGGCTCTTCATGGAATTGCTGACGGATCCCTCAATGACATCCCGATCCTGGAAGGAAAAATTGTTGAATACACGGCAAAAAGCGGCGAAGATCTATATCCTATTGCAAAGAAACATAATCTTGCAATAGAGCATGTCATGTTTGCAAACGGGATGAAGGGCATAAAAACAAGGCCGGGGCAAAAACTTTTAATTCCACTGAGGAGAATTCCACCGCCGGTAAGCATGTATAACGGGCTTGTCCTCAACCTTCCCGAGCGGGGGATTTATGTCTATAAAAACGGCAAGATAAAACATTTTTATCCTGTCGCCATTGGCTCAACAGGTAAATGGATGACACCCACGGGTGATTTTAAAATTACAAACAAAGTGAAAAAACCCACATGGCTTCCCCCGGAATGGGCCAAAGAAGAAAAACCCGTGCCTGCCGGACCCGATAATCCGCTGGGAGACAGGTGGATGGGACTGAACAAACCTGGATATGGAATTCACGCCACAAACAGACCCGTCTCAATTGGACTTGCCACAAGTCACGGATGCATTAGAATGTACCCTGAGCTTGCCCAGGAATTATTCGAACAGGTAAGCGTGGGGACTCCCGTAAAAATCATATACGAACCTGTGAAGCTTGGTTATGATCCGAAAGATCACAGAATTTATATGGAAGTATATCCTGATGTTTATAGTAAAACACCGGGACTTCTCAAGTACGCAAAGGAAAAATTGGCGGAGCATAATCTGCTGGGACTGATTAACGAAAAAACAATGGAAAAAATTGTATCGCAAAAAAGAGGTATTCCTGAAGAAATACTTGGCTCGGACATAACAGTGAAGGTAGATAATCGCAAACAAAAACTTTCTTTTTCTCCAATGATAAAGGACGGTAAACTCTGGACAACAAGCGAAGTTTTAAAGCCCATCGGCGCCGTTCTCGTATGGAACAACAAGAACAAGACAGTTGATATTTACAATGGCAGAAGAAAGGTTTCGCTGAAGGTTGCAAGTGTCGGGGATAAACCTGCAGAAGCGAATAGTAATAGCGAACTTGTCTCATATCTATGGGAAGGCAGAACCATAATCCCCATCAGTTATGTTTTGAAACAATTGGGGGTCAATTACCAGTGGGTCAAAAGTGAGCAAACCCTTATGGTTTATTCGGGAAAGAAGAAGAAAAAAGTAAAGCCCAAAGTAAAACCAACAATTAAGCCCACAGTTAAACCCACTCCCAAAAAAGTAATAAAAAAGAAATATTTCAAAAAGAAGACTCCGACACCATCACCAAAAGCAACGACGACGCCATCACCCACTCCCACCCTCGAAGGACCTCCTCCTTCTACAGTTCCCGATGATATTCCGCCACCCGAGAAAACCCCCAAAGAGTCTCACTCACCGACACCGACGCCGACGAGGGGAAATGACAAGTAAGCCATTTTTATACTCGGTGAAATTTCATTTGTCACATCCGGGATTAACAAAAGACCTGTAGCACAAGCCTTCATTCCTGCCGATTAAGATGACATTTATTATGTCGGCAAGTATAGAAAAGATAAAAACACACCGACTCTTTTCTATTTTATGTGGGTAAATATTTGGAGGATTAAAATTAACCGCAAAGAAGCAAAAGACGCAAAGAGATGTTGGAAGTTTGATGTTTGAAGAGAAGTTCGAAGTTGGACCCGATTTCCAATCTCTTATTTCCAACTTCCTTTCGTGGTCTTTGTGGTGAATAGATACTTTAAGGGGTGTCATAAAGAAATGCTTACAATCCTGGTAGTTGATGATGAAAAAACTATGGTTGATATAATAAAGTACAGCCTGGAGAAGGCCGGTTATAGTGTTATCACAGCTTTTGACGGTGAATCCGCTCTGAAACTTGCACGAGAGAAAAAACCTGACCTCATCGTTCTTGATATAATGTTACCCGAGCTTGACGGTTACGAGGTTTGCAAAATCGTTTGCGCCGAGATGAAGATCCCCATAATAATGCTATCCGCAAGGGATGAGGAAATTGACAAAATACTCGGGTTAGAGCTGGGAGCGGATGATTACCTTACAAAACCATTCAGCCCCAGGGAGCTTGTGGCAAGAGTCAAAGCTCACCTGAGAGCGGAAAAAAGAAGATCGGAGCCCGACACAAAAGAAAAAGGAACTTATGGAGACCTGAAAATCAATTTCAATCGCAGGGAAGTATTTCGTGGAGATGAAAAGCTCGAAATAACACCCAAGGAATACGATCTGCTGGCATATCTAGTCCGCCACAGGGATATCGCCATAAAAAGAGAGACCTTGCTGGAGCGGGTCTGGGGATACGACTATTACGGGGATACAAAAATAGTAAACGTAACAATAGCAAGACTCAGGGAAAAAATAGAAAGAGATGCATCCAGCCCGGAGTATGTTGTAACAGTGCGTGGAGTGGGGTATATGTTCCAGGCATTTTAGAGGCGAGAGGCGGGAAACGGGACGTAGCGCGGGTCTTTAGACCCGCTTTGAGTAGGCACTACATATGGGGAGGTCTGAAGACCTCAACTACGTTTTTGGACAACCCAAAAAAGGAGGAAGACACAACATGCACCCCCATCCTCCACCAATCCTACTTTTTCGACAGTCTCAAGTAAGAGATTATTTGAATTAGACCACGAAAATCGAAGAGATAAAGAATAGCAAGGAGATAATTCGAAATCTTTATTCGGGAAAACCGATTGATTATTCTTGAAAAGGAGGAGATGAAAATGGGAAATAAATGGATAGAATGGATTTCGGCGCTTTTCTTTAAAAATAAAGATAACCCTGTAGCTTATAATTTGCTTGGACATGCCCACAGAAATCCAGGGGAATATAATAGCGCAATTGAGAACCTTGACAAAACAATTCAGATTAATCCGCAGGATGCTGAGACATACCTAAACCGCGGAGTAGCTTATTATAAGAAAGGCGAATATGATCGTGCAATTAAGGATTTCAATAAAGCGATTCAAATTAACTCGCAGGATGCCGAGGCATACTACAACCGCGGAGTAGCTTATTATAAGAAAGGCGAATATGATCATGCAATTAAGGATTACAATAAAACAATTAGTATCAACCCAAAGTATGCCGAGGCATACTACAATCGCGGGGTAGTTTATGATGACAAAGGTCAATATGATCGTGCGATAGAAGATTACAATAAAGCAATTAGTATTAACCCACAGGATGCCATGGCATATTACAACCGTGGGTTAACCTATGGTAAGGGGAAAGGCGAATATGATCGTGCAATTGAGGATTTCAATAAAGCGATTCAGATTAATCCGCAGGACGCCGAGGCATACACCAACCGTGGACTAGCATATGGTATGGGGAAAGGCGAATATGATCGTGCAATTGAGGATTTCAATAAAGCAATTAATATTAACCCGCAGGATGCTGAGGCATACAATAACCGTGGGGGCGCTTATTATAAGAAAGGCAAATATGATAGTGCAATTGAGGATTACAATATATTAATTACTATTAACCCCCAACTTGCTGAGGCATACGCAAATCGCGGGGGAGCTTATGGCGACAAAGGTCAATATGATCGTGCAATTAAGGATTTTAATAAAGCAATTCAGATTAACCCTCAGTTTACCAGTGCATACAACATACGCGGGTTTGCTTATGTTATGAAAAAGCAATATGATAAAGCTCGGAGAGACTTGGAAAAAGCGATGCAATTAGATCCCAATGGTCCTGTAGGGCAGGAGGCGCGCAAAGCTCTCAATCAATTAAAGCAAATGGGACATTAATGTGAGATAGAACGGATTTCTAATCTGAATATTTCATAAACCAGAAGTTACGCATCTCGTCATAGTGAGGAGCGTAGCGACAAAGCAATCTCAAGCATTTTGAAACTTTGAAATGAGGTTCTTCACTTCGCTTCGCTTGTTCAGAATGACAATGCGTAGCTCCTGTTCTAACAAAAAATGGACTAAAATGAGGAGAAAAAAATGGAAAGAAAATGGAAAATATTAATTATTTCTGGGGGCGTTTTGATTTTTGTACTATTTTCTCTTTTCTTATTTATGTCGGGGTGCGCGTCCCATAAAACAAAGGTAGAAAAAGCCGTTCCTAACCAGAATGTGGAAAAAACTATTCCTAACCAGAAGATAAGAAAAGCTGATTCTAATCAAAAGATGGGAAAAACTGCTCTTGATCAGAATGTGGAAAAAGCTGTTTTAGATCAAAAATGGGAAGAAGTATATAATCTTCTCAAATCTGATGATTCATCAGAACTCTCAGCTGTTGACCGCTTCCTTCTAGCCTATGCATGTAAGAAAACAAACCGACTTAATGAAGTGAGTAAATTGTCTGATTCTGTAAAAGTAAAAGAAAAGAATGACCTCATAAACTTGAGAGAATGGACTTCAGCACTTGTCTCTAAAAATCCAGATAACCCTGTAGCTCGCAACCTGCTTGGATGTGTATATTATATACTTGGGGAATATGACATTGCAATAGAGAATTTTAACCAAGCTATCAAGATTGACCTTAATTATGCCGATGCATATAACAACCGCGGGGGAGCTTATGATGACAAAGGTCAATATAATCGTGCAATAGAAGATTTCAATAAAGCAATTAAGATTAACCCACAGGATGCTGAGGCATACTACAACCGCGGGAACGCTTATGTACATAAAGGTCAATATGATCGTGCAATAGAAGATTTCAATAAAGCAATTAAGATTAACCCACAGGATGCTGAGGCATACTACAACCGCGGGAACGCTTATGTACATAAAGGTCAATATGATCGTGCAATAGAAGATTTCAATAAAGCAATTAAGATTGACCCGCAGGATGCTAAGGCATACAACAACCGCGGGCTCGCTTATAACAACAAAGGTCAATATGATCGTGCAATTAAGGATTTTAATAAAGCAATTAATATTAACCCACAGGATGCTAAGGCATACTACAACCGCGGGAACGCTTATTTTAACAAAGGTCAATATGATCGTGCAATAGAAGATTTCAATAAAGCAATTAAAATTAACCCACAGGATGCTGAGGCATACTACAACCGCGGGAACGCATACGTACATAAAGGTCAATATGATCGTGCAATTGAAGATTACAATAAAGCAATCAAGATTAACCCAAAGTATGCTGAGGCATACTACAACTGCGGGAACGCTTATGTACATAAAGGTCAATATGATCGTGCGATAGAAGATTATACCAAAGCAATTCAGATTAACTCGCAGTATGCTAAGGCATACAGCAACCGCGGGGGAGCTTATTATCATAAAAGACAATACAGTAAAGCTCGAAGAGACTGGGAAAAAGTGGTGCAATTAGATCCCAATGGTACTGTAGGGCAGAATGCACGCAATGGTCTTGAGATATTGAGGCAAAAGGGATATTGATTTGAGGTAAAAATGTTCCCGATACCGATGTTTCATAAAATTCTTTGCATTTACTCAGACCCCCGGTAAGTCATCCTGAATGGGGCTTGTCATCCTGAGCGAAAAACCGACCCCCCTACTTTACTGGATCAATCCTGGCAAGAACGTGATTTACTTACCTCCGATGCAATAACTCAGCGAAGGATCTCTCTCCAATACACCCGCCCCCAAGCCAACATCAAGGAGATTCTTCGCTATGTGAATCTTTGGAGATCAAGAAAATTCCGTCCTTGAGAAAGTCATCGGAGTAAAGAATATCTCTCGTATTCCGCTCAGAATGACAGTTTGCACGCGATTTCTTTAATAACGAAATCCACGCTCCTTTGTCATCCTGAGCGTGACAGGTATGGGGTCATTGAATTTGGTAATTCTTACCCCAGAGTATAGGGTCTGGAATACAAAAAATGGATTGATATCCCGGTTTCATGCTATTATTATGCTATAAGCGAAGCAAGGAGGATCAAAATGAAATATAGAGTGATTGTTGAACAGGACGAAGATGGCATATTTGTTGCTGAGGTTCCAGCTTTGCCGGGGTGTATATCACAGGGGACTACAAGAATGGAAGTGCTGAAGAATATTCATGAAGCTATAGAAGCTTATCTGGAAAGCTTGAAAGCACATGATGAGCCTATTCCTCCATCAATAAACGAGGAAATAGTCGAGGTGGCGATATGAGTATTCTTCATGTTTTCCGTGGCTTCGTGGTGAAATCGGGTTTCCAGACAGACACGATTACCATTTCATTTTTCTCTTCACATGTCTTATAAACGGTCTTGCATATGAAGGGACACCGCCGTGCCGTAAAACTGCTCCGCCTCCCAGGTTGTAGGCGGCGAGGGCTCTGTCCACGGATCTGAATTGTCTTATCAACATCCCTAAAAGTTTTGCTCCGCCTTTTATGTTGTGCTCCGGGTTGAAAGGATCTCTCACGCCGAGGCGGCGTGCCGTTCCGGGCATCAACTGGCAAAGACCCAGCGCGCCGGATCTTCCCCGGGCATAATTATTGAAGCCTGACTCGTGATGAATTAGTGCTTTCAGGAGAATGGGCGAAATTTTGTTTCTTTTAGCCTCTCGTATGATAATGGGAGTAATATTCACATAAGCTACTCTACTTCCCCCGGCTCTGGATGACAGTTGTTTTTTATATTTATGAGAAGTTTTTGCCCCGGGTTTTGTCACATATACCTTGAACCTGACATTAATTGCCGGATATTTTGACCGGGTTTTTCTTTTCTTTGAAACTGCTGACTTCGCCGGTCTCTTCACCTCGGGACCCCATATAATCTCATTCTTATTCTTTATGGAGATACTATGCGTCTTATCTGTCGCCATACCGTCAATGATATTTTCGTCAGGCGTGTCACCTGCAAGGAACGGATCATTCTCGTCCTGAGAGGCGGGAGATGTTACGTGTGAATCCGCCATAACGGGAATCGTCACCATAAAAACAAATAATAAACATAAAATAAATAGCGAATGAATTGACTTACTTCTCATTATGACCACTCCTTATAGGCGTGATGTGGATCCTGACGTTTTTATATATCATGTCAGAATGGGGAATATTTCACCTTTTTTCGTTAAAAAGATAATAGTTCCTCCTTTACATTTTTTCACTCCCCTGACTGTAAGCTTGTCTCGACATGGATTTTTTGTGCCAGAGCGAATCATCCGGGTAATTATTCAGAGAGATATTATCGGGACGGGGACGTCCCTCCTACAAAAATCTTTGTGGTCTTTGCGGTGAATAAATAAATATGATATATTTAAGATTGATTATAACAGGGGGAAAGATAATGAATATTAATGGCATTTATCACAGATATCGCAAAACTACAATCATATTCATCTTTGCCATATTATTACTCACAAACGCGGTTTTCGCAGATGAATCGGACAGGTATAATAAAATCCTTGAACATGGAGAAGAACTTCATAATAAGGGTGATTTATACGGGGCAATGGAAATATGGAATAAAGGTCTTGAATCAAGCAGGAAATCGAAGAATGTCAAATTCGAGGGGATATTTACTTGTAACATTGCGCTTGCTAATCTCTATGTTGGTAAGCCGCAAAAAGCATTAAACTTAACGAAGAAAGCGAAATCCATAGCAGAAAAGTCAGGGGGTAAGGAAGTCCTGGAGAAATCGCTATTCAACATGGGAGAGATTGAAAACATTAATGGCAATTATAAGAAAGCTCGGGAATGTTATGAAAAATCTCTTAAAATATCGGAAGAAACAGGTAATATGAAGGATCAAGTCAGGAATCTTCTGGGACTTTCGAATATTCGGCGGATTACCGGTAATAATAAAAAGGCAATAAAATTAGCAGAGAAATCACTTGAAATTTCCAGGAAAATAAATTATTCCAGGGGGAAGGCGGCTTCCTTGTATGCAATTGGCGGATGTTATGCCAATTTTGGGGAGTTTAACAAGGCTGAAGAATATTACATGCAGGCACTGGAAATCGCCCAAAAAACCGGTGACAGGAAATATGAAGCGCTGATATTTGGAGCGATAGGCACAAGATTAATGCACTTGGGAAAATTCAATGAGGGATTTGAATACAAAAAGAAATCGATGAAAGCAATAGAGGGGGTTCATGATAAAATTCTCCAGGTTGTTATATTGAATGGAATGATTTATTCATACTCCAGAAAAGACGATATGAAAAAAGCCTGGAAAATCAATAAAAAAGCTCTCGCAATATCAAAAGAGATTGGCTTTAAAAGATTTGAAGGCGCACTGACCGGTGAAATTGGAGTACTGTATGAAAAGGAGAAAAACTATATAAAGGCACTTGAGCATGTTGAAAAGGCGCTGAAAATATCACAAAAAACAGGTGACAAAAACTATGAGTCGTACTGGTTTTTTGTAAGAGGACATATTAATTCTCAAATGCGAGGATACAACCGGGCTATGGCGGATTACAAGAAAGCTCTTTCAATTGCCGAAAAAACGGAATTTAAATTGGGGCAATGTTATATACTCCCTGAAATGGGGCGTGTTTATCTATGGCTCAGAAATCCGGTGGCAGCAAGGAAAAGTTATGACAGAGCACTGGAATTGGCTCAACAGATGGGAGAAAAACCTTATGAAGCATATTGTCTTGGAGGAATCGGGGGTGTCTATTGCTATAATAAGAAGTTCAAACAGGCCGAGGAATATTATGGAAAGGCACTAAATATCGCCGAATCATTTGATATAAAGAGGAGCGAGATATATTTTCTTGATAGAATTGCAAACATATATTCACACAGAAAAAAATATAAAAAGGCACAGGAGTCATATGAGAAAGCACTTGATTTGGCATCAAAACATAACGAGGTTGAATGGAGAAAAGGATTAGAGAAAAAGCTGCGGGCAAATCAGGAGAACATTCAAAAAAAGGGTAAATTTCGAAAGCATTTGACAACGGCGCGGATGATTATTATACCTGTCATAATCATTCTTGCTATGATTATTGGAGCGGTTATATATTACCTGAGACCGAGGTAGGATCTACGCAGCGTTAATACCATATAAATGAAACCCTTAAAAAGCAGGTTGGGATTCACCACGAAGTCACGGAGCGCACGAAGAAGATCATTTAAAAACTCCGTGTCCTTCGTGGCTTCGTGGTGAAAAATCCGCCCTGCGTCCTCCAGCCTCTATTTCTTGTACTTCACACCCATCTTCTCCGCTTCCATCTGAACCTGCTGGGTAAGAACCTGGTCGAGGTTGTTCCTGAGCCTTCCCTTTGCCTCGGGCGCCGCTTCATACTTCATTCCAGTGGAGGTCATCGCTCCGGCAGGAGCTTTTGGCGCAAGGTCACTCATATGAACCTCTTTTGCTTGTTTCTTCCTGACCATCGACTTGTAGCCGTCGGACCATTCCTCGTCTTTTCCGCCTGTCACCATATAGTCTTTGTCGCCGGCTTTGAGTATCTTCACTTCCCTGCCGTCCTGATACACATAATCCTGCCTGTAGGTCAGGTAATCAAACTGGCCATTTGTAAGACTGGCAATCTCCCTGAATTCCTTCTCGCCGCTTTTTGTGATTCCGGAGCAACCTATGGTGAATATCTTGATTCCCATTTTTTTCGCATTTCTGCACTCTACCCTGTAATCGGAATCCTGTTGGTAATCCATATGAGGGGCGGCATCTCCGATGAGAAAAATCATCTTTCTCGTGTTGGCGGATTTATCCCAGTTCATTTTATCAATCGCCACATGGAGCGCCTCGTTTACACTCTCGGGAGTATCTCCACCGCCGTCGGCATCAAGCTCGTTTATATTTGATACAATGGACTCCGCCTTATCAGTGAGGGCAAAATCGTTTGTTATGAACGCATCCCCTCTGTCCCGGTAGGCGACAAGCCCATACCTCACATGAGGCCTCGGCTGACCGGATCCGATTGTCCTTATCATATCCTTGATCTTATTCTTGACAACCTCGATCTCATCACCCATGCTTCCCGTTGCATCAACGACAAAAACAACGTCAATCCTGGGCTTACCCGTATATGTAACTTTGACGGGCGTCTTTGTAGGATCCGGATCCGCCGGGGTGGGCGTTTCCTTATTAGACATTCTATGCATTGCAAAACCTAACAATAAAATAATCATCAAGCATGCTCCCACAAATATCCTTGTACGCAGGGGCTTTCTCTCGACCTCCCCTACCCCGCCTTTAATAGGCTCACCCAATTTTGGGCAAACTTTCGCCTCGATGAAATGATAAGTTTTGCAATATTCGCAGTATTTGCCGATTTGTGCACCGCAAGACTCGCAATATTTGACATCTTTACTGTTGATGACACCACACCGGGGACACTTGCGCTCTTTCTCGACCACTTTTAAAGTACCGTCAACATCGGCGTATTCCAGTTGCTCGCCACAGACGCCACAGTGCAGGTTGGAGTCAACATCTCCCTTGTCGCCACAAGTCGGGCATTCCGGTTTCTTTCGCATGATTTATACCCCCTAAAATTGAGAATTTGATTTTCATACTTACGGGTGACTTTCTATGGTTAATGATAGCATATTATCAGGATTTTATCAGGAAACTTCATGAATTTTCACTGATCTTGCCACCCGGATTTACTTCTATATACAGTATTGGAAATAAAATTATTCCCGATAATATCAAATATTTACTGATCCCTTTCCATTTCCCGTTTCCCCCTTCCCTTTTCCCACCTCCATATTAATGGTATATCAAGGCATGATAGAAATTTAAGAAGGATTTTATTAAACTTATAATGAAGAGTCCGGCGGAAAAATAAAGTAAAATCAACTCAAGAGGTACATGATGAAAAAAGTTGGAATTGATATAGGATCAGACACAATTAAAACTGTAATTTTAAACGGCAAGAACGACAAGGACGGCATGGGAATCGAAAAACTGGAACCGATAAAAATTTTCGGAAGACCACTGGACAAGCTTAAAAATATTCTTCTCACCTTAAAAGATAAAAACGGTAAAAAGAACGGTAAAATTCTTTTGAGTCTTACCGGATCCGGAGCATCAAAAGTATCAACAGCGTTAGACATAAAGCCCCTGAATGAAATCGATGCAATTTCCGCGTCAATGGAGTTATTGGATCCTGATGTCGGGCATGTCATTGAAATAGGAGCGGAGACACAAAAATACCTCTCGTTTTTCAGAGACGAGAAAACCGATGAAAGACTTCTGGAGGATGTCGTACCCGGTGGAAAATGCGCCGGTGGAACAGGATCATTTCTGGAATATATGCACAAGCGATTGAAATATGAATCCATGGATGATTTTATCGAGACCGGCTTGAAAGTCAAGGATCCAGCTTCCATATCGGGAAGGTGCGCTGTATTCGCCGAATCGGATATTGTTCACCATTACCAGAAAGGCACTTCGAGAGACCGCATTGTTGCCGGAATTCACCAAGCAGTGGCAAGGAGCTATAAATCACTTGTTCACAAAAGCGGCAAGCCAAAGAAGAAAATCGCCATGGTGGGTGGTGTTGCAAGAAACAAGTGTATCATCCGGTACCTTGTGAAAGAGCTGGAGCTTGATAATGATCAGATATTTGTCCCGGAGGATGCGGTTCATATGGCGGCGATAGGTGCCGCGATGAGAGCGAAGAATATTGTATATATAGATGAAATCATAGAAAAGATCGATGAATCCATACATGCTCCGTTTGAATATGATTACATGGATCCCATAAAGCTAAACAAATCAATAATAATGAAGCAGGAATCTGACGCAAATATAAAAGAGGCAACTGTTCTCCTTGCCGCGATTGGAGTTGATATAGGCTCGGTATCTACAAAAGCGGCGATGATTACAAGGATTAACGGTGAATTCAAGGTCCTTGCAAGCTACTACAGGCGAACCGAGGGAAATCCCATTGAAGCCGTCAAGGACACTCTCACTCACATAAGAGACATATTGAAAGAAAACAATATCAAGATCGAGAAAGTAGTTGCTTCAACAACCGGATCGGGAAGATACCTTACCGGCTACTTCATCGGGGCGAACGAAATAAAGGATGAGATCACTTCGCAGGCATTTGGCGTATCAACGTTCATCAAAGACAAAGATATTACCGTTATAGAAATAGGTGGGCAGGACTCCAAATTCCTGAAATTACGCGACGGTTTCATTTATGATTTTGAGATGAACTGGGCATGCGCCGCCGGGACAGGTGCGTTAATCGAAAAGCACGCCAAAAACATGGATATTGATATAACTGAGTTCGGGGGTTATGCCCTCAATGGCGACAAACCTCCAATAATCAACTCCACATGCGCCGTATTCTCGGAGGCGGCGTTGATGTACTTCCAGCAAAATAATATCAGCATAGAAAACCTCTGTGCAGGCGCATGTATTTCATCGGCAAGAAACTATATCATCAAAGTGGTAAGAAACAGGCAAATCGGTGAAAAGGTGGCATTCCAGGGAGCGGTGGCGTTTAATAAAGGAATGGTGGGAGCATTCGAGACTATACTCGACAGACCGATTGTTGTTCCCCCATACCCCCATCTCACGGGAGCTATAGGCTGTGCAAGAGTCGCATACGAAGAAGAGGAGAGAAAACCGGGAGATTCCAAATTCAGAGGATTCGATGAAATTCTGAAAACCGGATACAAGCTCACATCATTTATATGCAAGCACTGCGGAAATGAATGTAGTGTAAACCGTTTTGTCGTAGGAAAGGACGTATTCTTCCAGGGAGACCGATGCGACAGATACAGCGGGGCACATAAAAAGAACCTGGGCAAGCACCTGCCGGATCTTTTCAAAGAGAGAGAAGACCTGATGTTTAATATTTACCGGAAGAAACCCTCTGCGGAAGCAATAACAATAGGGTATCCCCAGGGATTGCTCTTTAATGAATATTACCCGCTTTTTAATACATTTTTCAGGGAGCTTGGCTTTAATGTCAAAACGACTGAAGCCACAAACAAGAAGATCATCAGGAAAGGAATAGAAAATACAGTAGCGGAGCCCTGTTTCCCCATAAAAGTCGCTCATGGACATGTCGCAGATTTGGCGGAAGAAGGAGCTGATTTTATATTTATGCCTTCAATCATCACTGCCGAAAAACCTCTGGGCAAATTCGAGCTATGCACTATTTGCCCATATGTGCAGTCCGCACCTGATGTGATTCGTGCCGCTGTCGAGATGGATAGAAAGGGAATAAAAATTCTCAACCCCGTTATATATATGGACAGGGGACTTCCACATATCGAGCGAAAGATGATTGAAACAGTAAAGGAGCTTGGCAAATCCGAAAAAGAGATCGAGGCCGCCCTTAAAAAAGGATTTGAAGTACTTGAAAAATTCAGGGAAAAAATACGGAAAAGAGGAAAGGAGATTCTGGAGAACCTTAAAGATGATGAAATTGCATTTGCCATAATCGCAAGACCTTATGCCCTCTATGATGCAGGTATCAATATGAATGTCGCAAAAAAGGTTCAGGACGAGGGATTTCTTGCAATACCTTACGATTTCTTACCCCTGGACGACCCGGCAAATGATGTATCAGACGTCTGGCCCAACATCTATCCCGCACAGGGGCAGAAAAAAGTTGCCTCCGCAAGGTTCATAAAGAATCATCCCAATGTACACGCTCTTGTCGTCACATACTTCGGATGCGGACCCGACGCATTCCTTGATCAGATGTTCCACGAGGAACTTAACGGTCCTTATCTCACAATGCAGATTGATGAACACACATCGGACACTGGAATACTGACACGAATTCAGGCTTACCTTGCATCGGTTAGAGGCGGCAGGACATCGCTGAAAGAGAAGAGAATCCATACAAATGCCGTAGGGTTGGAGGATGTAAAAGGAAAGAAGCTCTGGATTCCATATATGAATGAGGGAGCCAGGCTACTTGCTGGGGCATTGCGCGCCCATGGCGTGGATTCCGATGTTACTCCGAGATCGGGAGACCCCGGACTGACACTCGCAAGGAACAGTATATCAGGCGATGTATGTATTCCCATGCTCTATACCACGCAGGATATGCTCCACAGGGCAACCCAACCCGATTTTGATCCTGAGAAAGAAGCCTTTTTCCAGGGAAAATCAGGAGGACCCTGCCGTTTCGGGATGTACTATATGATAGAAAAACTTCTCCTGGATCATCATATCGGTGATGAAAATCAGAAAATTGACCTCGTAACCCTTGGAAACAGGAACACTCATGGAGGACTGGGACTGTCATTTCTTATTATGTTGTTTGATTCTCTTCTTGCACACGATATGCTTGAGAAGTTGTTACATCATGTACGTCCATACGAGGTGAAAAAAGGTGAGAGCGACAGGATTTTCATCAAATATATTAATGAGATTATCGAGAAAATGCAGAATCCCAAAAATAAAGTTAATACTCCCTGGAAAATAGCAAGCACTGCCGCCGGTGGAGAGTTGGGATGGCTCAAGGACATACTCACAAATGCAATGCATGAATTCCAGCAAGTTGAGAAGAGAGACGAAATAAGACCACTTGTCGGAGTTGTGGGTGAATTCTTCGTCAGGCTTCATGAGCCCGCGAATCAGAACCTTATCAGATCCCTGGAAGATATGAACTGCGAGATCTGGCTCGCTCCTCAGACGGAGTTCTTCGGGTATTCAAATTATATCACAGGAGTACATGCAGAGGATCAATGGAAAGACGAACACAAGCTCAAATGGTGGAAAGAGGCACAGGCAAAGAAATTCCTCAACAAAATAGTTGTCACACATGAACATAAGCTTTTCGATGTAATTAAGTCATATATGCCGGACTTTGACGAGATAACTTCCGATCAGGTTGTAGGGCTTGGCGCCCAATATGTAACACCTTTCTTTGGTGGAGAAGCTATATTGAGCCTGGGTAAATCGGAGGATTTCGCAAGGAGAAACCTTGATGGCATAGTAAGCGTGGGTCCGTTTAATTGCATGCCCTCGCTGGTTGTATCTGCCCTTTCCCGTGAGTTGAGACGCAAGTTTAACAAGATCCCATATCTTAACATCGACTTCGACGGGTTCGAGGATAATACAAGGGAGCAGAGAATGTCCGCATTTATCTCTCAGGTGAAAGAGAGATGCAGATTCAGGATTCAGAAGGTGGAGGTTTAAAACATAGGAAATAGAGGCTGGGGGTCGGATCCCGTTTATATTTACCACAGAGAACACAGAGGACACGGAGTTTTTAATTTCAAATTTTTCGTGAGCTTCGTGTCTTCGTAGTAAACAAATACTTCCGTTATCCGTTTATCGGGACGAGGACGTCCCTCCTACATATCTGACCTCTGACTTACGATCTCCGCTATCCTTATTTCCTCATTTCCTCAGCGGCAAAAAAATCCTTATCTCCTAATTCCTAATCCCTAATCCCATAAATATTTATCCAGCGGAATCACATATATCCCAACATCGCCCCAGGTGTATTCTTTGCCCGTCGCCCTGAAAGGGATTCCATGTTTTAGTGCCATATCCCCTTTTTTGCCGGACTCTCCCCAGCAACCTACCCTCAGGTTTTTCCTGCCGGAGAGCGGTGACGGGATAATGCCAAGCTTCTTTCTTTTTTTACGCATTTCATCCGTAATTTTTGTTTTTTTATACTTATTTGAGAGAGGAGTAAAGTCTTTGTCGGCGCGCTCGTTAATCATCCTGTATGGTTTATATTTTGAGCCTGCAACAGGAATGTAATACTGAATACAGCCATAGGTCTTCTTTGGCTCAAGGGGAATTCCGCCCTCGACGATATTTTTACGCTCCCTGACCCTCCCGCTGTAATAATAATCTCCGTCTTTCTTACCCGCAGGCTCCTCCCTTATAAACATCCAGGGGTCGTTGGGATTAGTGAAAACCGGGTGATATTCGTCAGGACGAAAAATAACAGCGTCATATCCAAGTTCTTTCATAAACCTGTTGGCGCCCCTTGCATACTTGTTATAATGCTCCGCTTCATCGACATTTTGGATCAGCAGGTTATCCCTTGCATATTCCCTGAATATCTTCATGTTTCCAGGTCTCCCGGCATCGAACACATCTCCGATATCCACAACTCCAAGCATAAATTTATCGCCATATTGGGCGGATGAGAATATATTAAACTCATCAAATTCTTTTACTATATCCTCCACATCACAGAGCATCTGCTTTACCAATTGTGGCGGGTAATATTCGTTCAGAATCCTGTCTCTTGTTTCCCTGGAGAAATCCGCGGAAAATGAAGGCGCGACGAGACCGATGAACAATAAAATCGAAATCAAGATTAAAAGTATTTCTTTCCCGATTGCTTTACCGGTGATATTGATTTTTAAATTGTTTTTCATGTTATTGACCTGCCTTTCTATTGGATAATTATATTGACATTCTCATTATTACGGATTAAAATTAGTTTGAGGTTTTATTCCCGTGTTGGAGTTCACCCACAGCTTTGGCTACAGAAGGTTGAAAGTGAAGTACTCCTTCTTGACTACTTCCAAAAAAGTGTGGAAATACGGGAAGCCTGCAGCCCCTGAAATAAGCCCATTTTTATGGGTTTATTTTATTTTGCTCTTAAGAATGTAAAAACCCTTTTTTATTTGATTACACACAAAATATTGTGTATAATATTATTAGAAAGTGATAGATTAAATGACTGGTAAGCAAATAATAAAACTTTATAGGAAACATGGATGGACTGTAATAAGAATAAAAGGCGGACATTATACAATGAAAAAAGGTAATAATCAGACAACAATCCCTCACCATACGAAAGAACTGGGTAAAGGAATTGAGAAGAAACTTATGAAGAAGCTTACGGAGGTGCAATAAAGATGGAGTTCCCTGCAATATTGCATAGAGATGAAGATGTATTTTGGATAGAATTCCCTGATCTTGAAACCTGTGTTACCCAGGGAGAAAATATGGAAGAATTAACAAAGAACAGTAAAGGAGCACTTTCCTGCCACCTGGAAGCAATGATTGAGGCGGAAATGGAGATCCCCGCTCCATCCGATTTACATGGTGAGAATATCATTTACATAACCGTTCCTCCTGAAACCGCCGTTTCGATAATCATTCGCAAAGAAAGAAAAAATCAGGGATTAAGCCAAGGTGATGTTGCCGGTAGAATGAAAACATCTTATCGAACCATCCAGCAGATTGAAAGAGCAAAAAGCAGTCCTTCCATAAAGACTCTTGCCAGGATAGCAAAAGCGCTTGGTAAAAAATTGATAATTGATATGATATAATTTACTTCATTTATAAATATTCACCGCAGAGGACGCAGAGCTTATCATGAATGAATTGAAAAAATAATACCAATTCGACATTAAAACTACTACTCTTCACGCTTTCTCTGTAAGGACACTGGAATTGACAGATTTTTTCACTTTATCCAATGATCTTCAAAGAAGCATCTTCCGGACACCAGTATTTATGTTGATATTTTATCCTAAAATCTTCTATGAGCGGGTCTATATATTGGCATTTCACTCTAACAGGTAAGTTGCTATTAAAGATTAAATAAATATTGGATGTGTCTCCACCTTTGGTTCCCCAGAAAACAAGCTTCTCCATTTTATCAGTGTAGCAGACAAGTCTCATATTGTTATTATCAAGACTCTTTTTAGGGCGGCCTTCATCATAGCCCACAATATTAAATTCATCTTCAAAGACTTCTTCTGCATTCCTCAGCCAAAAACTCATAATGATCACTTCCTCGGATTTATTATTGAATAGATAGTCCTTTCCGACAAATTGCCAAATATCTCTTCATTTCCCCCTACTCATCCTCCCCCTTACAATACTTCTCCAGAAACTTATATGTCAGTTCATTGGATTCCTTTTCATTCTCTGGTTCATAGAAGCCATGTGGCTCGTCATTGAACCATTTTACTTTATAGAACTTGCCCTCGATTTTGAGTTTTTCTATCATCAGCTTGGACATAAGAGGCACAACGCGCATATCCTTCTTTCCATGCTGAATCATTATGGGATCCTGTATGTTTTCCGTGAAATAGACCGGGGAGCCTCGCTTATAGACGGCCTTGTTCATCTCCGGGTCTCCCATTTCTCTTTTCAGGTCAAACCTTCCCGGGCGGTCCCCATGCTTGTAAGACTCGGCAATCTCCGAATCGCCGTACATTGCAATGCCGCAACTAAATACTCCCGGCGCACGTGCCATACAGCACAGCGTCATATATCCGCCGTAAGATCCGCCGTATATCGCCACTTTTTTCGAATCAACAAGTCCCGTGGACGCAAGGTATCTCTTTGCATCAACCAGGTCATACATGTCCTTGTTTCCCCATTGACCATCGTTTGCTTTCTGGAATTTCACGCCATATCCCGTGCTTCCCCTGATGTCAACGCCAAACACGACATATCCCTGTTGGGCGAGGTATGCAAGGAAGGGCCTCCATCTATACCCGAATTGCCAGGTGGGGCCGCCGTGAGAATATATTACCGCAGGATATTTCTTGTTTTTCTTCATTTTTTTGGGTTTGAGCAAATATCCGTGAACAGTGAGACCGTCCCTCGCCTTAAAGCTTACGTACTCAGGCTTGACAAAATCCGAGGATTTCAATCCCTGCACGAAAGAATCCGTCACCTGCCTTGCCCTGCTTCCGTCTGCTCTATATATCCAGAGGCAGGACGGCATTTGAGGCGAGCCGAACTGGGCGATGATTTCTTTGCCGTCGGGAGTCCAGGATTCGATAAAATTGATTCCCTCATGATCTTTATCAATCCTTACGGGGTCTCCGCCGTTAACCGACACTTTCATCAAATTTCGCTTTCCCTTGTTATCCCGAAGATAGCATATCCATTTGCCGTCCGGTGACCAGAACGGTGATTCATGCTCATAATTTCCCTTTGAAAGCTGAACAACATTGCCGCCGTTGGCATCCATTCTGTAGAGATGATCCCATCCTCCCCTATTCGAGATAAATGCGATGTATTTGCCGTCGGGAGACCATTTCGGGGTGAAATCATAAGACTTATTCGCAGGAGTGAGTCTTACCGGGTTTCCTGCGTCAACAGGAAATTTATAAATGTTGGAGTTATATAAATCTTTCGTCGGCTCGGCAGAAGCTGCTATGTACTTGCCGTCTGGCGACCATGTCAGTCCGCCAAAATCATTGTTGATATTGATTACCCTCTTGAGTCCCTTTCCGTCAGGATTTATGGTCCATATCTGGTCCCATCCTTTCCTGCGGGAATAAAAGGCAATTTTCTTGCCGTCAGGAGACCACCGGGGTCTTTTCGCTCCTGCGCCATGTGAAGTGATCTTCTTTGGGTTCCGTCCGTCGGCAGACATTACCCATATCTGCTTTTTCGAGACGCAAGCAATTTTCTTGCCGTCGGGAGACCATTTTGGGTCGGAAAACCCCTGCATCTGTCCCGTTATCTGTATGGGAGAGCTTCCGTCTTTATTCATCATATAAATCTGAGGAAATTCCCCCCTGCTGCAAACATAGAGAAGTTTGGTGCCGTCGGGTGACAGATCGTAATTATAATTGGGTTGGATTGAGACAATTCGATCTATTGTGATAGGCTCTGATTTCTTTAATTTCTTTTTATCCTTTATGTCTTTAGAAAATGCATGACAAGATAATATAAGAAACAAGGCGAAAAATAACACGATATTTTTCATGAATCTGTTTTTTAGTGATGAGTGGTTGGTGATAATTTTATTTCCAAAAATTAGCATATTATTATGTATCCTCCTGATTTTTTATAATATAACCGGATCCCCTATTTCATTATCTATTCCCTGTATTCCTCCGAAAAAGCGTTGATTCATGGAGTGTTTTCATAATCCCCGATATTTGTATAAACGTTAACATCCTGTTAACTGCATTTTTCAGAGAAATCGTCTATAATACATAATAACAAGTGAAGTTTTTCGAGGAAATATTAATAAATTAATTAATAATGGAGGAATATTAGAATGGACATAAAATCAGTAGGCTCCCTGGGGATGAAAGGATACCAAGGTTCAAAACCTTCCGGAGCAAAACAAGATAAAGTTATGGCAAATCCAAAAGAAACACTGTCCGTCGGGAATAATGGGCAAGACTCAAAGATGAAAAATTTGGCTGATCTTGCAAAAGGCGGCGTTAAAAAGGCATGGTGTGCCACAGGTGAAATAGGCGGAGCTATGTTGAAACTCGCAGGATTCACAATTGTCGGAATCGCCTTGGGCGCAATTGGAGGTGCAGTGGCAGCGGCAGCAGGAGGACCTATTGCACAAGCTATCACAGGCGCAGCTGGAGGAGTCCTTGGTGGAGCTGTCGGACTGGTTGCAGGTTATAAAACTATAAATCGATAATTATTGTAAAATTCGTATATTACCTGATACTAACCGTTGCCTTGCCGTCTATTAAGACGGTGACAGCGGTTTTTTATTTATCCCGGATAATACTTTTAAATTCAACGCAGAGGACGCTGAGAGCGCAGAGTGTTTATTTATGTAGGTTTCATTGCAGATTTGCGCATAAATTTTTAGGTATTCCCCGGACTAATTCTATTCTCCAAAGAAAACATATTCCATGACTATTCAGACCTCCCACTGCAGGAGCCTCGATTCCATGCCATTTCCGGGCTGGTCGGGAGACCAGCCTCCACCCAAATCGAGGAGTGGTCTGAATAAATACCTTTTTCTTTTCTCCGCGATCTCTGCGCTCTCTGCGGTGAATAGTAACAAATCTTACTTCTCCCCCACATCAAAATGAATCGATTGTATATCCTCCTTGCTTAACTTGATCTTCTTTCCTGTTGTGCTTTTCAACTCGATGCTCAGGGTCATAAGATTTCCAATATATTCATTTCCGTCCCGCAACTTCAACTTATCGCCGGTCATGGAAACTTCGATTAATTCAATCTTATCAACACCCACTTCAACACTCTCCTGCCCACCCAAAAACGAGAACTCCTTCGCCTTTACCATGCCGACACACTGTTCGCCATTGGCAAGTTTGAGGCTGTCATACCGCTTCAGTTTCACCGGCCTTCCCTTGTAAAAATCCGACGGAATTAAAGGCTTGTCGGATTTTGGGACGGGATATCCTGCCGAGAATTCTTTCAGATTAACCTGGAAACGCTCACCTCCCAGCACTTTAGGCCACAGGAGAGGCTTAAAAACAATCCATCCCTTTCCAAGTTTTCTTAACGCCACTGCACATTTATTCTCCTCATTTGCTACAAACAGCCCGACGACTCCGGGTGTCTTGATTGAAACGGCACTATACTTGTCTTTGTCCACCTCCATCAGGAATACCTGGATCGATTGAACCCCCGATACAACATCGCTCTCGGCAAACGGATGTACTGCTACAACTACATTCATCCCCTTGACCTTTTTTGCAGCATAACCCCCTTCATAGTCCTTGCCTCTTATTCTCTTCTTTTCATAAGGAGCACTTTCCATGCCGAAGTAACTCGCAAGCCTGGAGTCGTAAAACCATATTACTCCACCTGAATTCACCCAGTCGAGAAGAATTTTTGCATGTTCTTCCTTGAACAATTCAGGGGGAACTTGAACTGCAAGGAAATGAACGGGCTTTGTCCCGGGCTTATATTTTTCAAGGGTATTAAGGTTTTTCCCCGTTATCACATCGTATTTTATGCCCTTGTGTAATTGCTCACTTATATATTCAGGAAGCTCCGCTCTTGATATCTCTGTCAGAATAAAAATACAAAAAACAACACAGGCAATTATAAGTAATGCTCTCCTTAATTTCACAGGTCATCAACTCCATATTTCACATTAATAAACCTAAAATGCTAGTTATTTTTCTTTGTGGGAACCTTCTTTAAAGAAAGCTCTCAGCTTTAAGCCGCTGAAGCGGCTTGCAGTAAAGCTATCTCCCCTTAAGCCGCTTCAGCGGCTTAACAAGGAGGAAATTCGCTTCTCAATCAGGAGACGTGGATGAAACATTTCTCTCCAAGCAACTAGCATATTGAGTTAATAAATATCATTTCAACAATAACATGACAATTTCCCCTCTTATTATATTCGAATTCAGGAAAAACTCGCAACTATTTACCGCAGAAGCCCTCCTTAAACAAACCATATTAAATAAGTTCTTTGGACACTACTGATCAGGAAATAATGTCATGTTATTGGAAGGCGAGACGCCTCCCCTACCGGTGGCTGCGGCGTCTCGCCGCAGAAAAAATGGACTTCATTAATTGTAAACAGCTTATAGTACTTCTAATTAATTTTGCCGAAGGCCGCCATTCTGAAAATAAACTTGCGAAACTTCTATAAAAGTACTAAAATGATTTTGATGGATTCTGTCATAGTCAATGTTCTTTCTGATTTATATTCAATTGACTATTCGTTATGAATCCATTGTATTATTTTTACAAATGTTCAATCCCCTCTTTGCAAGAGTGGCATTTTGCAGCGATAATCGAGCCTCTCCTACAGTTAGGAGAGCTGAATAGTTACAAAACAAGTTCAGAGTGAAGTCTTCAGGACAGGCTTCTGTGCTAAATAATTACAATTTATATATATTTAATGGAGGTATTATTAATGAAATCGGATCTTAAAATTGACCTGGTGACAATTGCCAGGAAAGTGGTAAACGATTGTCTTCGAGTGAAAGCGGGAGAATATTTCTTAATTTCGTGCGGTGATGATTATTATTTCAAATTTTGCGAGGAGGTTGCCGTACAGGCAATCAAGGTTGGAGCATACCCCTTTATAAAGACCTCTACCGACAGGTTATTCAGGACCGTCCTTGATCAATCCATCCAATACCTGAAGAAACCCGGGCGGTTTGGCAAAGCTCTGGCTGAATTTGTTGATGTAGAGCTAATGGTTGCTTTTAGCAGGAATCCGGATATTGCAGCAGGTGCCGATCCCAAAAAACTCGCCGCCATGGCGATAGGGGGAAAACCTACACAGGACATGATGTACGAGAGAAATAAAGATACTGCAAATTTACGGAAAGCTTCGTTTTTATATCCTACCCCGGAGCAGGCAATGAAATACGGAATGCCTTTCGAGGAATATTCCGATTTGGTCTGGGGCGCGCTGGATATTGATTATGATAGGTTGAGGGAGAGGGCGAAGAGAATTGCGAAAGTCATGAAGGGAGCGCAAAATGTTCATATAACAAATGACGAGGGATCGGATCTCACTTTTTCTATTAAGGATCGCCCGCCTTTTATAGACGACGGTGTGTTTGACGAAGAAGATAAGAAGAATAATGTATATATGATGAACCTCCCCACCGGCGAGGTATGTATCGCGCCTGTTGAGACTTCGGCGGAAGGTACTGCTTGTTTTGGTTTCAATCGGTTTATGGGACACGATTTAAAAGACCTGAGAATTGATTTCAACGGAGGTAAAATAGTTAATATCGAGGGTAAAGAAGGTGCCGATTACTATAAGAAAGTTCTTGAGAGTCAAACAGGCGACAAAGATTACATAGCCGAGTTGGGTATAGGTTTAAATCCAAGAATTACAAAGGTAACTGGCGAGCTTGCTCTGGATGAAAAGATAATTGGTACAATTCATATTGCCACGGGAGAAAACAGGATGATGCATGGTAAGGGAGTGTCGTCATTCCATTGGGATCTTGTCATGAATCGTCCAACGCTGAAAATTGATGATGTAATCGTTATGGAGAACGGAGAGTATAAAATATAGGCACATTATGTTTCGTCAATAAATTCCACTCTCTGGATTCCCAGCTTATTTGCTACAAGACGATATCTTTCATATTTAATATCTTCCTTTTCTCCACTGACACGAGAATATTTTAAAACAAGGTTGATATGATATGCCCGACATCCAACCGTTGTGGTTCCTTGTTCCAACTCCTCGTCAAAGTAATTTATCAACTGCTCGGGGTCATCCATTTTAAGGAAAAACTTTTGTAAATTAAACCTCATTATATCGGTAAAATTAACCGTTCTCGTATGTAATTTTTGAACGGCGTCCGTATTTACCGTCAATTCCTTGCGATATACCAGGATTTCCTCCGGTGATTGCTCCGGTAAGATGTCTCCCAGGGTTATATTACGAAGTCTCAATATTTCCGGAGCGACTTGTTCTTTATCTGTAAAAGAGACAGTTTCCCCGATACTTCCCAGGGGTGTCTTTTCATTTGAGGGATCAAAGATTTTTGTTTTATGATCAGGTAAAAAAGAGAGCATTCTGGGGCTGAACAGGATTTTGACAATATCCTTGACCCTGTCTTTGAAAACATACCCGAAGGAAATTAAGATTACAAAAAGTATGCTGTTAGTCGCCGCCTGTTTTGAAATCAATGATGCCACAAGGTAATAGACTATGGATGCCGTAAAAGCGGAAATCGAGCCTATGACATGAACGGAAGCAAGGTTTATCTGCTCCCTTGCAACATTGAGATAAAGTACTGACGATACAATTTTTTTGTATAGCCCCATTTGATATATGTAATATTCCTTTCCCTTTCCGCTCCTATCGAAAATGAGACTGAAACCGGAGTTTCTCCTGTACTCATATTCACGAATCATATAATCATTAAAAAATTCCTCCAGAATTTCAAGCTGTTTATTTCCAACTATTTCTTGTTTCAGCAGGCGGAAAATTCTGATCATTTCTTCTTCAAACAGATAACTCAGGAACTCTTCAACAAGTTTAAAATACTTTGATAATTCAGTCTGCTCCGGATAATTATTCTGAAAACTTTCCTTCAAACTGCGCAATTCTTCCAGTATTCTAATCCCGCGGTTTATCTTATTCTCAACCCTTATTAACAGGTATTCATCATCTCTGTTTTCCTTATTTAACTTACGCTCAATAAAGAGGCGAAAATCCCTGAATCTTGCTCTTACCATGCAACCAAGGAGTTTTAGTTCCTTGATAGTCTTCTTTTCAAAATCGCTTTCTTTTTTTGGCTTGATCAATATATCTTTCAGCACATAAAAGGGAGAGCGTTCGAAATCAGGATCCAGAATCAATTTAAAGCTGAAGCTTGGAGTCTTGAAACGGATATAATTATGCATATCGCTGTAAAACTCGTCTTTTGAATATGTATGTTCGTTAATATTTATGGCGCGTGGAATAAACATATACACATCAACCTTGTACTTGTTTATCTTTTGGAGTTCTTTCAAATCATATTCAAGTTTTATCTCCAGTTGATGTATATCATGTATATTGATTCTGCTTGCAATGTCAAATAATTTTCTGACCATAAATCAACTTATTTCCTCAAGTCTTCAATTGCACTCTTGTAATTCTTTGTTCCGAATATCGCAGAACCCGCAACGAGTAAATTCGCCCCTGCTTCAATAACTGTTTTGCAGGTCTTTGAATTAATTCCTCCATCCACTTCAAGATATATATCCCTGCCGCTTCTATCAATCATCTCCCTGACTTTTCTGATCTTTGGAACAACGGACTTGACAAGCTTCTGACCTCCGAACCCTGGATTAACGGTAAGTACGAGAATAAGCTCCAGGTCTTCCATAACATATTCCAGGAATTCCGTCGGAGTATGAGGATTCATAGCGACACCTGCTTTCATGCCGCACTCATGTATTTGAGAAAGGACTTTTTGCAGATGAACGCAGGTTTCCATCTGAACCGTAAGGATATCTACACCGGCATCGGCAACATCGCCTATGTACTTCTCAGGATTTTCAATCATAAGATGTGAATCAAATGGGAGATTAGTAACCTTCCTTATTGATTTTATAACAACAGGCCCGAATGTGATATTCGGCACAAAGTGACCGTCCATAACATCCAGGTGAATCATATCCGCCCCGGCTTTTTCTACAGCGATTATCTCCTCGCCAAGTCGAGAGAAATCCGCAGCGAGGATTGACGGGGCAACTTTTATATCTGATATCATACTTGACCGTCCTTTTTTATAATTAATTAATACCACGAAGCCATGAAGGACACGAAGAAATAATATAGTTCATCCTTATTTCCTGCCTTCCTAAGAGGAAAAACCTCCTGCCTTCATCGATTTCCTGTTTTTATTATTTAGTATCTCAATAATGCCGCTATGCCACCGACCTCGGAAAGTTCGGGTATTTCATCAGCAAGATCAGCTTCCGCGCTTGTAGAGGCGAGTATTTCAATAAGCTCGTTCAAAGGGTCAACTTCGAACACCGAGTCAGACCCGCAGCCGGGGCATTTATGGTGCGTGCCGGGAAAGAGTCCCTCGCACTCCCTGCACCTGACACCTTTAAACTTGATATTTCTATTTGCAATTACTTTTTCGACTCTTCCCATATTCGCAAGTTTAATAACTTCTTCCATACCAACTACGGCAAGTTGTCCGCGCATATAGTGAGCTTTAATTTTTTTCCATAAATCTATCTCGGATTTTCTTTCATCGGCAAAGAATAAATTGAAAATTTCCTTATTAATAAACATGTCGTCTTTTCGAAGATCCAGGGCTTTCTCACCGATAACTTTTTCCAACAGATGTTTGGGCATTGCTTTATGTATCTCATTTATCGTCTCTCTTGATCCCACTAAAACGATCCTTCGAAAATCCTCTTTCTTTTCCATGTCTTCCAGCTTTGTAACAATCTCATGCGCATAATGGTGCATTTGATTATCTCTTCTTCTTTCGTACCTTTGTTGAGACCATCCGCCCACTTTTACATGATTTTTCACATTACCCTTTATCTTCTCTTCCGACTCCGCCCTACCCGATGCTACAATATATATCCTTGCTCTGTCATTATCCGCTACCACAACGACGAAATTCTCGTATTCATCCTGAATTTCAGCAAGAGGGAGGATGAATGGCGAAGAATCAATCCAAATAAGATCCTCAACAGGGACATTTAATGGAATTATCTCAATATAATCGAGCAGCCAGCAAGCAAATATGCATATACTTCCCGAAGAACGGGGATTTTTTTGGAAGTAATTTTCAATCATCTTCAGATTTTCTTCAAAGTGTTTGTGCTCATCAGGTTTGCCTTTTAAAAGCTTCCTTATGTTGTGTATCCTTTTTTTCATTTTTTCGAGGGAATCCGATCCTGATAAATACAGGCTCAGAAAAGCCCTGTCGGAAGAAGTCATGCCGGCAAGCTTCCTGAGATCTATTTTTGTTTTCATTTGTTTTCCTCCTTTAAGGAATTTGGAAATAAGAAGTTGGAAGCAGGATCCAACTTCGAATAAATCCAGTTATTTGAAGTCTCTAATTAACCACAGAGGTCACAGAGTTATCAATTAAAAACAACATTACTTCTTAGATTTCGCACATCCGACATCTTTTGATTAGTCACTCAATTTGTCAAAAAAGCACCCGCCTCCAATTTAACCGTTTCAACGGTTTCTTGACGAGATAAACCACTGAAGTGGTTAGGACACTGTAGTGGTGGGGTTTACATTCAATTCACCACAATAAATTGTGGTGTTGTCTTAAACACCTTAAAACACCTGTTATTGCCTTAAAACACTTGAAATTTATTCCATTACTTCTTAACAAATTCACATGTGCGAAATGTGGGTACTTATTGGAAAAGCTTATTACACAATTAATCTTAAATATGGCAAAACAATGCTCAATGAGTTATAATTATAACGAAGTCAACAATTTCCTTTAAAACAGAGGTAATTATTCACTGCAGAGAATATAAAGGACACAAAACAATTGATGAACTTTATTTCAAAAAGATATCACGAAGCTATCGAATGGTGTAAAGGTCGGAACTGGTGGATTCGTCTTCCGCTTCTGCTCTTTTTTATTTATGTATTCATAAGACATTTACAGGATCCTCTTTATAAAAGTATAATCGGATGGCTCAACCTGGGGACTCATGAGCTTGGGCATGTCATTTTCATGCCATTCGGCCAATTTCTTTACTTCCTTGGAGGCTCACTTACACAATGCCTTGTTCCGGTTATAGGGATGATCAATTTCTATAAACAGAGGGATTTCTTTGCAATTGCAATTTGCTTCGGATGGCTCTCTACAAACATATTCGAGGTCGCTACATACGTTGGGGACGCAAGGGCGCAGAGTCTTCCCCTGGTGGGGTTCGGCATGGAGCCTCCCATACACGACTGGAATTATCTCCTGGGAAGATTTAATTTGATAAGTCAATGTCAACAAATCGCCAATATACTCAGGCTTCTTGCAGTTGTTTTTATGTTTATGTGTCTCATTCTCGGATTTATAATGCTGTGGCAGATGTTTATAACCAGGGATCAGAAAAAGATCGGGAGGATTTGAGAAAACTATGAACGTTGTTTTAACCTTTCATAGAAATTTTCTCTTGAGCCTGACGGCATTTGGGATAATTAATTTATACATCTATACTCCCAGTTCAGATTGTAAATCATCCAAAGTAATGAAATCACCCTTTTCAATCTCTTTAGCCACTTTTTTTTCTCTTTCCAGTATTAATTCAAGAATTTTGGGTGCATACATCCAATCTTTCTCTTGTTGGTGAGTTTCAGCATCAACAGTAATTTTTTTTGCCAAAATAATTTCCAGGAATTCTCTTTTTGATATATCAAGAAGTTCGGCAGATTTTTGAGAGGAAATGAGACCTTCCCGAAAAGCTTCTATAACCGCCGCTTCAGCTATTTTCCTCTGAGCATCCTTGTCCCCTCCCCAGAAGGCTACGAAATCTTCTTTGAACTTTAGAATCTTCAAAATCCTCACTCCCGATGAATCAATATATTTCACTTATTATAATAATACCAGAATGCCCGGTGAGGTATAGAAAGTGACAGCGCTTATTTTACCCGACCAATCTTGACAATATCTCTTTCCACCTCGGAGATATGAGAAGATGTCCCTCACCCTCATAGTAAGTTGCGAGGCAGTCCGGCAATTGTTCGGCAACATACTTTGCGGTCTGAATGGGGACGGAAACATCCCTGTCACCGTGCCATAGATAGACTTTCGTCTTCACATCCTCTAACCGGAATCCCCATGATTTTGATAATATTACAATATCATGAATCGGACCTCTCGCTCCCTGTCGAAAAGCCTGCTCCAGGTCATCCAGGTCTGCCCCGTTTTGTTTTATAATTTCCTTGTCAGCATCAGGCATCGAAGATATCATCACTTCCGAGAATATCTTTAGTCCACCGCTTAGTGACAGATATATTAACACTGTATCCAGGTATGGCAAAAATCTCCCAAATCGAAACAAAAGGGAGTGGAGAAACGGCATATCATCAATTGCCCCCGGCAAATCAAGAGGCCCCATCCCACTTATAACCGCCGCTTTTGTTATGCGGTCCGGCATTTTCTTGCAGCATACCAGCACATACGGAGCGCCGCCGGAATGACCCGCGACAGCAAACTTCCGGATCCCCAACTTATCTGCCAATTGAGCGAAATCTTCAGGCCAATCAGTTATCTTTCTGCCGGGCTGAAAATCGGATATTCCGAAGCCCGGGCGATCAACAGCTATGATTCTTGTTTCCATTTCGGCTGATACCTGAGCAAGTGATTTAATAAACAACCGGGAGCTTGGCCAACCATGAAAGAAAAAGACAGGCCTTCCGTCAGGATCGCCATACTCAGCATATCCAAGAGCTCTTCCGTCTTTTAATTGCATGAGGTTCTCGGTTTTGCACATATAGTTCATAAAAGAAATCCTCTGTGTCCTCCGTGGCTCCGTGGTAAAAAATCACCCTCTATGTACCCCGAATTTCACATCCTTCACCCTTCCATCCTCATGAATGGGTGAAGGGTATTCGTGAATAAGATAGACAAGCTTTTCCACAAGTTCTTCCGGATTGTTCGAAAAAACTATATTCTCATGGATTTCCCTGCCACACCATCGGACAATATCCTGTAAATGATTGGAAATACCGCCGGAATCCAGGAGAACGCCTATGGGCTTCCCCTCTTCAAACGCTATAGTAAACTCATTGAGCGTCCCTATTCCACCGCCAAGAAAAATAACACCGTCACTGGAGCGGATATTCATAATATCTCTCTCCATAAAGCCAAGTCCCGTATATAGAAGTATGTCGTACACCTCATGCGGATGTGGTGATTTGTATTCATATACATGTTCATGCCTGGAAAACGCCGGCGATACTCCCAGCACAAACCCTCCCTCTTCCCTTGCGCCGTATGCGGCCTCATGAGGAAGGCCGGGACATGCGCCGTTTACAAGGATACAACCCTTACGGGCAATCCACCTGCCGACTTCACGGCATTTTTCAAGATTTATTTTATTCTCGGCAGCTTTACCGGATGCCGAGCCCATTACTCCAATTTTTAATCTCAATTTATTTCCTCGTTTCCTTATGAATTTATCTACCACTTATTCCGGTGTACTCTTTCTGGCTTCCACTTGTCCTTCGGTTTTTCAACGCCTGTGGGATGTCCTATGGCAATTACATTGAGCGGTACTACATCCTTGGGTATTCCCAGGATATTTCTCACATCTTTCACTCTTTGCTCTATCGGATACGCGCCTGTCCATACTGCACCAAGTCCCAGAGATTCGACGGCGAGAAGGATATTTTCCGACGCGGCACTGCAGTCCTGAATCCAGAAATCATTCTCCCTGTCGGGTAGTCCCCATTTTGGAACACCGCATACAACAATAGCGGCGGGAGCCTTAAACAGCATTTTTGAATATGGCATTTTTTCTGCCAGCTTATCTAAAGTTTCCCTGTCCGTAATTATAATAAATGACCAGGGTTGCTTGTTCGCCGCCGTCGGAGCCGCCATTCCCGCTCTGACTATCTTCTCCAAAGTTTCTTCGGAAACTTTTTCATCAGTATATTTCCGGACGCTTTTTCTCTTCATTATTACTTCGATGGTTGTGGGATGAGACTCGTCCGAGTCCATTTTTCTGAGAACAGATTTTTCTTCTTGTTTAATTGTTTCCTCACCTGACTTTCTTGCCGGAATAGTTACCTTTTTCAGACCGAGGTTTGCCCGACCGAGCAATACGGCACATATTATCATGAGCACAATCATTACTATATGATGAGTTTTCATTAACATTTTCCTTTCTTTGGATGCTATTTATTAATGACATTACTTCCTGAAAAAGCTGTTGTCAACAACTCTTATTTATTGATAAATCCTTTTTCTTCGCAGCTCCTGAACTTGCAGGCTTTTTCAGTATGTCCAGGAAAGCTCCGGACGAACAGCCGAATGAACACCATGGACGATTAATAAAACTGGATAAAATCAAGCTTATTATTGCAATTGATATTGCCGCTATCCCCGCAGATTTTATCATAAAGGCGGAAAAAGGCTCGAGATTATTTAGATCGAGCTTGATTCCCAGTAATAATGTAAGGGTAATAAGTAAAAGTATTCCATACCTTATATACCTGAGATTTTTCACCAATCCCGGACTTAGCTTGATTTTCCAGGGAATTATTTTATATAAAGCCTCCTGTAATGCGCCAAATGGGCAGACAAAGAAGCAATAAAAATTCCTGCCTGTAAACATTGGCATGGCAATTGCAATGAATACAAGAAAAAGCATTCCTATTGAGGCGGATGTGGGTTTCCCTGCAATAATCCATGAGCTTGCCAGTGTAATGGAAAAGCATGACGCCGTCAGGAATCCCATAAAGATAATTGTTAAGCCCATCAATGTATACCTGAGTATTTTTTGGTGTTTGCTCTTTCCAAAACAAAGGAATAAGCCGAAAATTGGAATTAGAATAATCCCGATATCTTTCCATGTAAATAATATTACAGGTTTTGGAGCGGCGGCCACGGATTTCGGATCAATAAGGGATATTCTTTTATATAATGTATTCTTAATGGATGTGCTTGTTAACGTGGCGCCGGAAACAGCATCAACTTCAATTGTTGTTATTTTCTTCCAGTGTCTGCCGTCCCATCTGTCAAGGTATTCTGTTTTAATCACTCTCTCGACGAAACCTGGAGTCTCCTGATTCTCAATCAGCACAATGTCAATAATTATACCTTCCATGTCAATTCCTATTATAAGGGGGGTGCTTCCTGCGTATCCTGTAATATCATCGGCATGTGGTGAAGAAACAACCGCTGATCCAACATGCTTACCCCGGTTATCCAGAATAATAGTCCATTCCTTATCTTTTTTGGGATGAATTAGACTTGATGCGGTTGGAAATATTTTAATGGCGTGTTCCATGGATATTCCGGATATTCCGTTTTTGGACTTTTTTTCAGGGGGTTTCCTCAGAACATAAAGAGTATGGATAGAAAATATTATGATGACAATCGTCAGAATATTCAAGATATAATCAATTTTATTTTTCAAATTTTGCCTCCGATTTTCTTCTATATAATTTTTACATTGACTCAATTATTCCCTTGATTTTATTGATTGAATTTATGAAAAGAGATTTTAGGTGGATTTATTACCTGATAGATAAAAGAAAAGAGAAAATGGGAGCGCCATTTGTTATCCTTCTTCCCTTTCTGATAAGTATTGCAATAAAATATCTCGATGATTCATACCCGTGAATTATAGAGATAGGTGGAAAAGTCAATAAAGAATATAGATTCCTTAAAGATAATAAAAAAATTAAATGGTCCCCGGAATTACCGAGAAAATCTCCTAACGCTCCTGGCAAGAAAATGGGTCTTATGAACTGCTATACTCAGTATTGGAGATAGTAATGATTAATCAAGACGGCAACAGCAATTATACTCACAAGAGATGATTTCAGCTATGCCCGTTAAAATAAATAAACTTGAAAAGATTAAATTATTTTTTTTAATAATAAGAAGGAATCTTTAAAATATCTCAACAATACATAACCCTGAGTGATTTCTTTCGATAATAAATTCTCCAGTGGAAGTGAGATTAATGCCAAAATCTGATAATATTCGAGTTCTATATGTTGAAGATGATATAGATACAGCTAGATTTCTAAGTAGAAAGCTAATAAAAAAAGGCTATTCTGTAGATATCGCGCTTGACGGAGAAGAGGGGCTCTCCAAACTTGAGATGAAGGACTATGACATATTATTACTTGATCATTATCTTCCCTTATATAGCGGACTTGAAATGATTGAAATCCTTACCGAAAAAAATGCTTTACCTTCGACAATCATGATTACTGCAATGTCTGATGTAAAAATGGCGGTAAAGGCAATGAAAATGGGAGCTTCCGATTACATTATTAAAGATGTGGAAGTCGAATATATAGAACTCATTCCATCCACGATAGAGAAAGTACTTAATCAGAAAAAATTGATAGAGGAGAAAAAGAAGGCCGAGGAGTCCCTCAGGGAGAGCGAAGAGAGATTTCGTCTATTGTTTGAACAATCAAATGATGCGATTTTCATTCAAAGTCTTGATGGAAAGATTGTTAATGTAAACCAGAGAGCTTGTGAAATGCTCAAAATGGAAGAAGCTGAATTGATAGACACATGTATCTTTGATCTATGTCTGCCTGAAGAAAGAAAATTTTATGAAAAGAAGTTTCATGAGATAAGAGAAAAAGGAGATGTGATTTCCGAATCGCAACTGTCAAGAAAAGACAGTGAAAGTGTATCTGTTGAAATCAGTTCTCGAATTGTAAACGGGAAAAGACATGTTGTACAGTCAATAATGAGAGATATAACTATCCGGCGTAAGATGGAACGGGAATTAGCAAAGGTTGAGAAACTTGAATCTCTTGGTGTCCTCGCAGGTGGAATTGCCCACGATTTCAACAATGTCCTATCAGGGATAATCGGGAATATTTCTATAGCAAAGCTTGATGTGGAGCCTGAAGATGCATTAAATGAATACCTCAACGAAGCCACAAAAGCTTCGCTACGAGCAAAGAATCTGGTCCAACAACTTCTTGTCTTTTCAAGAGGTGGGGAACCTATCAGGAAAATATGTAATATAGAAGAACTGCTTAGAGAGTCGGCAAAATTTTCTCTCATAGGATCTAACATCAAAGTGGAATTTATATTCTCTCCGGATTTTTGGGCTGTGGAAATAGATGAAGGACAGATTCGCCAGGTTATCAGTAATATCGTTCTCAATGCCCAGCAGTCCATGCCCGGAGGCGGGATTGTTAAGGTTGAAGTTGCAAATAAACTTATAGAATCAGGTGGTATATTGCCTCTTGATCCCGGAAAATATGTTGAAATTATTATCCAGGATAAAGGCATTGGAATTCAAGAGAAAAACCTGACCAAAGTATTTGATCCTTACTTTACAACAAAAAAGAAGGGTAACGGGCTGGGACTCACAACTTGTTATTCAATCATAAGAAAACATGGCGGATACATAACGGTAGAATCAGAGCTGGACGTGGGGACTGCATTTCACATTTATATTCCGGCATCCGGGGAAAAAGTCATTTTAAAAAGAAAATCTCAGCCCATGATTTTGAAATCCGGACAGGGAAGGGTACTTGTTATGGATGACGAGGAAGTCATCATTAAGGTCCTTGATAAAATGCTTGTACATCTTGGATATGAGGCCGACTTCACTAATAATGGATTTGAAGCTATCAATAAATACAGGATGGCGAGAGATGAGGGAAATCCATTTGATATGGTTATTATGGATCTTACAATCCCAGGAGGGATGGGAGGCAAGGACGCCATTAAAGAAATATTAAAGATTGACCCCAACATAAGGGCTATTGTATCAAGCGGGTATTCCAATGATCCGATAATGGCCAACTTCCGGGAATACGGCTTCCGTGCATGCCTTGCCAAACCATATAAAATTGGGGAATTGGAAGAAGTTCTCCAGGCAGTCATGGAAGATTGACCTTGATATTACATACCGGACAATTTTCTTTTTAAAAAACTTCACTTTTCCACAAGGAAACCGATGCCGAAATGAAAAATTATCTTTTCTTATCTTTTCCATGAAGGATGTTATGAAAAATCGTCCAATAAGATCTTATACAATATATAGCATGTAATATATGATAAGCACAATATGTTGTGTTGCTGTCATAGCAATAACACAACGATCCCGGTTCTGCTTGAAAGAATTAATTTTACAATTCAGGTCAATTATAGTATGTATTCAGACCCATCCTGTAGGAGGGGTTTCCCAACCCCGATTTCATGCCGTTTCCAGGCTGGTCGGGAGACCAGCCTCTACCCAAATAGTGGGGTGGTCTGAATAATTACCAATTATATTTGATGAGTATTAATAAGAGGTGGTCTTTATGTTTATCGTGGTTGGTGGCCCTATTGGAGTTGGCAAGTCAACAGTTACAAGAATATATTCCCAGATTACCGGGTTTGAACCTCTTTTCGAGACGGTCAAGGGGCATCCATACCTGGAGAAGTTTTATGAAAACCCGGAGGAATATGCATTTCGCGCTCAGGTGTATTTTCTTTATGACCGGTTTAACAAGCATTATAAAGCAGTTGAGAGCGATAAGAATATAATAGCGGATCGCTCCATATACGAGGACGCCGTTTTTGCCAGGGTATTGAATTGGCGGGGACAGTTAAACGATGATGACTATTTCAAGACATATTATCCTCATTTCAAGGTGCTAACAAGCATCCTGAAGCCCCCGGATCTAATGATATATCTCAGGGCGTCGCTGGACACTCTCATGTACCGTATTGATAAAAGAGACAGGGAGATGGAGGCAACCATTCCGAGGGATTATATGAAGATGCTGGTGGAGGCATACGAGGAATGGATTGACGAATACCCCCACAGAAAATTGATAATCCAGACCGACGACCTGGATCTCACATGTGATCTCAATCCCGACTGGATGGATCTTTTTATGGCGATACATACGAAGGTTATGAGTAGTGATGACCTTCCCGATGAGGCAATAGGATTGAATTGGCTCAAAAGTGAGTACCCCACAGTCAGAAAAAGATGCAGATCCGTTAGTTGTGGTGATAAGATTTTTACATGTGTTTAGCTCAATAGAAAAGTTGTTATTCACTCCCTTAAATAACATTACTTCTTCGTGTCCTTCGTGCCTTCGTTGTGAATAGTATAATAAAACAAAAGAAACAGGTAATCATCTATGGATAATATAATACAATCTCCAAAAACCTCCCTTCTGCCGGAAATATGGCGGGATAAGCCCGAGTTCGTGTATGAATATTTGAAAAGAAAACCGTATTATGAGCGCCTCTGCCTTGAGGTCGCTTTCGTAATTGAAAACGCTCTTAGAGAGAGAAATATCGAATATTCCGCGGTAACTCATAGAGTGAAGGAGCTTGACAGTTTTATTGAGAAATTGAAACGAAAGCAATATAAGGATATTTTTAATGAAATCACCGACCTTGCGGGGATAAGGGTGATATGTCTTTATACAAGCGATATAAAAAAAATTGAGCGAATAATACATGAAGAATTCAACTTAATTGAAAAAGTCTATAAGCAAAATTCAAACAAGTCCTACCGACTGGGATATTCGGCAATGCATTTTATTGTCCGGTTGGGGGATGAGTTCTCCGGGGCGAGATATGACAGCCTGAAAGACTTGACATGTGAAATTCAGACAAGAACTGTTTTACAAGATGCCTGGGCGGTTATTGATCACCACCTGATGTACAAGCAGAGATCTCTTGTGCCGGAAGAATTATGCCGGCGAATTGATAACCTTTCGGATGTTCTTGAAGAAGCGGATATGAAATTTGAAGAGATTCGAAAGGAAAGGCATGCATATGTGAGAAAGCTTGAGAAAACAAGATCCTCAAGGACTTTCCTTGCAATGGAAATCAATCTTGACAGTTTTAAGGCATTTTGCGAAAGGGCGTTTCCTGAAGCTCCGAAAGAGACGGAGATTACTTATTTCAACAGGGTTCTCAAGTGGATGGAGCCTTTACACTACAATCATTTAAAGGATCTTGACCGGGCTGTTAAAAAAGCTTCCCCGATTCTTGATGATGTCATAGCGGAGCTTGGGGTTGTCATGGTTGAAAGGGGAATCGAGATAAAATCATGGACGAACCTTGCAAGGGTGCAGATAAGTTTGGCTATTACGAACAAGGAATTCAGAAACACATCGGAAGCTTCTCCGGGTTTCATAAAGATACTTGAAAAATACGATCGGATTCCGGAGAAAATGGGCAAAAAAAAGGGATAAAAAGGGAAGAAGAAAGACGGCAATTAGTTTGAAGGCTTCCTTCGATGTGTCATCCTGAGCGAAAAATGATCGCTTTACTATAACAAACAAACCTTTCTAAAGAACGAGATTTGCATACTTTCGATGAATTAGTCAGCGAAGGATCTCCCAAAACCGATCTTTACTCAAATCGCGCCATTCCGGATTAATAAAACACAAGCAACGCAATCTTTCTTGCCTTCAACCATCCTTTAATCTGCTTCTCAAGTATTTCCTCAATAAGCTTCATCCTTCTTTTTGTAGAGATATACTCCAATGCACAATTTGGGATTAGATTCTTCGCTGTGTTAATCCTCGAACATCAAGAAAACCCCATCTTTGAGTAAGTCATCGGACTAAAGTAATTCTCTCGTATTTCGCTCAGAATGGCAATCTACAGCCACTATCTACCCTCATACCACTTTAACAATGTAATGACGGACTTGTTTTGTTCGCTGTTTTTGTTTTCTTCTGGTAATAATGTCGGGATGTTCGATTCGACCTTATATATTGAATTATCTTTTATGGTTTTTAAAGCCTGGAGACAGAAGAAATCACCCTTTGTTATCTTCTCCATAAGAAGCGGAACTGCCGAGTCGCCCATTTGGGTTATCTCTTTGAATGAGTCTGTTTTACAATGACTGGCGGGGTTTGATGAGAATTGGATGTCGGGTTTTTTCCTGAATTCAGTCCATTTATTATAGAGGCTGTCAAATTTCTTCCTGGTTGCAGGATCGACATTGTTTGCCTTTTGAGCAACTTCCTTTTTAACATTCTCAGGAATTTGCATTTTTGTGTATGGATTCATTTCAATACTTCCTTTTTCCTTTGCATAATAGCCGTCGATCCATCCATATGTAGTACTCTCGAGCTCGTCCCTTTCATGCTGAATTCTGACCAATGAACCGCACTTGCTTTCCCACCGTGGCCCATGGCCCTCGCCGGAGATACTGCCGTGAGTGAGTCCTTCGTTGTTTTTCCATCTTGCAACTTCGCCCTTATCATTGGGTTTTAATCCATAAGAGGCGTAAAAGCTGTCAAATGCTTCTCTCTCGCTCTGATCAGGATACATCTCCGGTGGCCAGAACCATTGCTCTGTTTCCCCCACAGTCCAGGAGATGCAGTTGTATTTATGAGACGCCTCACCGGAAACCACAGCCTTATCCACATCCAATTTCGGGAAGTATCTCTCGAAGGTCATCTTCTCGCTTTCAGTCATCGGGCGGGGAAGTGTATCGGGTTCCTCTGTTCCTTCTATGGCCTGTGAGCCTGCTAGTCCTGCAAGCGATCCAACCGTCTGAATTGCCGATGAAAACCCGGCATTTTTGGCAAGTTGAATATCACCGCTGCTTTTTGCCTGGCTGATTTTATTGGGAATAAGGGTAAGCTCCTCTTTTCCTGATAAAACCAAAGTGTCACTGCTTTGCGAGCCTTTCTCCGGCTCCTTTTTGGGTGTCAAAGCTGTATAAGTGTGTTGAGTATTAATTCCTCCGATTGAATCCATGCTTTCACCTGATTTCAAAAGATTTATTCCAGGATGTTGGTAACTTCTATCAGGAGTTACGCAATGACAGTGTTTTAATGTTCATCCAAACACGAGCTGGCCATTCTTATCTCTTCAAGCGTCAATCTCCTGCATACTCCTGTATTTCACTTTATGCTTTCCATATATAAGGTATCAGGACATAAATCCTGTCCATTCTTCCATTGAATACTGCCCAGAAATGGTCTGACCGAGTTGAATAATCCAGTGTCCTTTAATTCCCTGAAAATACCTTTGCCCAAGTATGGTTTCACATCGAACACCTTGACTTCATCGTTTGTGAAAGTTAGAGTTAATGTATAATCAGGATTTGGTTTAACTTTTTTAATCCTGGGGTTCATAACCCCGTACCTCCCTATCTTAATGGATCAACCTTAAAAATAGATTCACCACTGCTGGCAAGTTCCCAGTCAGCAATTAACTCTTCTTTATGTATTTCAATCCATGCCTGAACCAGCTTCATTTTACCTGACCTTATCTTGCCCTCTAATAGTTTGCCGCTTGGAATTGCAATGACAGCTTGTTGTTCTTGATATTTAACATGAATGTGAGGTGTATGATGTTTTCTATTGTCGAAATAGTACATCGAAATAATAATACCATAGAACATTGCTATTACTGCCATATTTTGTCTCCTTCATTGAAGGTCGTACACCCACTGAATTCGAAACCTGAGATAGTGTCCTGTTTTCCCTTTTTGGTAGTCAGAGCAAAACATCGCGATATGATTCTTGTTTTTCTTGGTATTGTGAACATATTTTATCACGGGAATTCATGTTTTGTCAATATAATAGAACGCTATTCGTATTTCGCATATTATGTATGACTTGTCAGATAAAGTCCAAAAATGGATATAAGGAATTCTGAAAGTTGCCGTTTGATTATAGCTCAATGTTTCATCCGGTCCTCTTCAACACCGCGACACCTCTTGAACCTACCTTCTTTGCGGTTTTTTTCTATCTAACTCACAATCTCGCTCTTGCCTTAATTGTCAGATATCTTGATATCAAAGCAGGGGTCAGATGCTTTGGGTGGACATCGAGAGTCATCACTCCGCCTTTTTGGAGAACCGTTTTCACCTGCTCCCTCTGGGCGATGAGATCCTCCGCCACGGCACGGCGATATATATTCCGGGAACTGCCGGGGGGGATCTCCAATTCTTCGAAGAGCTCGGGGTCGCTTACCGCCACGCAGAGGGGCAAGTGAGTGGGATAAAGCGCCCTGGTATATGTTACTATCCCTTTTGAGACATCCGTATCAATAAGGTCGGTAAAGAAAACCACGAGACTTCTCTTGCGGTTTTTTAATGACATGTAACGAATGGCGTGCCCATAATCCGGCTCCACCATCTTCGGCTCCTGTTTGTAAAGCGATTCGATTATAAGATGCAGGTGCTTCTTTCCCCTTTTGCACGGAATGAATGTATTTATATCCTCGTCAAAGACCATAATCCCTACGTTGTCTCCCTTTTCCATTGCGACATATCCCAGCAGAAGTGCGGCATTGAGGGCATAGTCAAACTTCGATATATTATTGATCATGGAAGTCATCATTCGTCCCGCCTCTATGGCGATGAATATATTTTGGCTTCTTTCGTTCTGGTATTGAGATGTCACAAGTTTTGATCGCCTTGCCGTTGCCTTCCAGTTTATCTTTCTATATTCATCATCGGGTTGGTATTCCCGGAGGGATTCAAAATCGGTACCCACGCCATAGACACGCATAGGTTTTAACCCTGCCTCCATAAGCCGCCCTTTTCTTGCCATGATTTTATACCGGGAAATCTCCTTTATGTTGGGATATACTTTAATCTGCTTTGAGACATCAACCTTGAACTGTCTTCCCACTATTCCCAGAATTCCGTAAACCCTCACATATATATCCCCGAAGCGGTATGCTCCCCTGCGGGTCGGCTTTACCGAGTAGTGAATTTCTGTGCTTGAATGACCATTAATACTTGTATCAAGTCTTTTTTTATCAATTTCGAAATCATTAGGATATTCGTCCTTGATCTCCATCTTTATCCGGTATGGTGACAAGTTCGATATTTTAAATGTAACCTTGTTGTCAGTGCCAAGAGAGAGTTTTTCATCCATGAATCGATTGAATTTTATTTTATCCATCGACGGAGTTATCTTGAAATCAATTATTGCAATAATTATTAAAATAGCATTGAATATCAATATCGCCCCTGTAGGCGATAGAATCTTTTGAAACAAAAGAACAAGGGGGATTATCAGAATCAAATATAGTATAGCTGTTGTTGTTATAAACATATTTATTCTCGGTCGTCGGCTTTTTTTACCACGGAGACACGGAGAACACGAATGAGAGATGGGAATCGAGGGGTGAGAGACGAGAATATTTCTTGTTTCCCATTTCGCACTTCTTTTTCCCGCTTCTTACTTCCCGCCTCCCGCCTCTATTTTGGAGATATCAATGTTTTTTCTACGGTTATCCTCTACGGCTTCTGTGTTGAAAAACCACTTCTTCGATAGTCTCTCCTCCGTCATCTGTTATCCGGCCTCTGCATTCCATCATCCGTTTATCGGGACGGGGACGTCCCTCCTACAGATCTGACCTCCATTATCCGTCCTCCGTATTCCATCATCCATTTTCTATTATCCATCTTCCCTCTAGTACCATAGATCCTTCGCAATTACATGTTTTCTGCGATCCATTAAGGAAATTGCGCTGACTGGACATTTAATCCTGCACAATCCACATCCGGTACACTTTGTGGGATCTATCATTATTTTCTTCGTTTCATCATTATACTGAATAGCGTCAAAATGACAATTCTCCATACAGGCTTTACATCCCTTGCATAGATCGGGATCAACTATTGCCACATATTCCGCCTTGAACATCACCCTGAGATTTTCCTGTCTGAGTTGGAAAGCTGTGCAGGTGGGAATACTGCAATTGCAAATTGAAACAACGAACGGCGTTTTTAATGTCCATACCGTATGAACAAGCCCCTGTTTCTCGTACTCATGCTCCAATTTCATAACTTCGTCAAGTGTGAGATATTCCAACCCATGAAGATCCGGCCCATTATAAAAAGTGCGATCAACAGTATCGGCATAATCCTTTCTAATGGGATCCATTGTAATACCCATGCAATACCGGGCGTTTTTCTCGTCAGTATTATACATCCTGCAAAGGCAGGGCAGTCGCACCACAGTACTCATCATTTTAAATATTTCTTCAACATCCTCGATAGGAATTATCTGCCCATAGTGCATTTTTTTTTGCCACATTGAGTGAATTTGACGAGTCATGTTTTGCAGAAATTTTGGTGTTTTCTTTATGAATTTTAGCAAACGCCAGCCCTGGTCCATTTTTCGGGGGAAATTTGAGCCGAATTCGGCCGCCGCTTCCTTGACTTTTAGTTCTTCGGCAAGCTCTATCGAGTAGTTTTTTGCCCTCAGATACCATTTCTTTCCTTCTCCATGTTTTATACAAAACTCACACATATCTAAACTTATCCTTTTTCCTTTCGATTTATTCTTAAAGAATTATCCTGACGTCAACAGCCTTTGAATTGCCGGGGACAGCAGATGCCATGAATGGGTTAATATCAAGCTCTTTTATCCCGGGATGATTGGCAACAAGAAGCGAGAGGCGCATCAGGCTGTTATACAGATCTTCCAGGCAGACTCCTTTTTGTCCCCGGAAACCTTCCAGAAGCGGATAAGCCTTGATTTTTTCGAGCATATTTTTCGCTTCGATTGGTGAAATCGGGGGAATGGCAAACGCAACATCTTTTAAAAGCTCGACAAATATTCCGCCTAATCCGAACATTACAAGATGGATTCCCGCATCCTGTTTCACCGCTCCCATAATAACTTCCCGTGCGTCCGTAACCATTTCCTGCACGATAAATCCGCCGGAATATTTCTTTTGGTCATGATCGGATATTCTCTTACCGATTCTATTGATTGAAGCTTCAATTGAGTGAGTATCCATAAGATTCAGCTCAACCGCATTCAATTCCGTTTTATGAGTTACCGCCCCTGAAGCGGGCTTTATAGCGACCGGCAATGTTAAGTTTTTGAGTTTCTTATTCAGGTCGTCTCCTTCGTAAATCAATACCGAGTTAGCGACCGGGATTCCGTAAGCCTTCAAAACGGACTCGGATTCGTAAAAATCAAGCCTGTCTCTTCCGTCCTCTTTTACTTTATTAAGTATTCTATTGACTTCATCAATATCGACATTGAAATCGGGAATTATTTCGCTGTCTCTTTCCTTTATTTTCTTATACTTTAAAAGCTGAGAATATGCCCACACTGCATCCTCCGCGTAATCAAACTGTGATACATAAACATCCTTTGAATCCCATATCGCCTTCATTATCCGGTTTCTGTTCATATAGACCGAGAGAACAGGTTTCTCAGGATGTTTCCTGGCTTTTTCCACCACAACTTCCGCTATTTCCTCGGCGCTTTGCATAACAGGGGGACCGAAATTACATACAACTCCTCCCACATTGCTATCAGCCAGGAGACCTTCCAGCGCATAAGCATAATCGTCCTTGCCCGCGGTTCCCAATAAATCAACTGGGTTCTTGCACGAGGCCTCTTCGGGGAGATTGTTTTCCAGGTATTCAATTGTTTTTTTATCAAGTTGCGCCAACTTGAGATTTAGCTTCTCCGCCTTATCTATCGCAAGCACACCGAATCCACCGGCGTTTGTGATTATAGCAAGGTCTTCCTTCGCAGGAAGAACACTTTTATACAAAGCATTTGCTGTATGAATCATCTCCATTACAGAATAAACCCTTATTGCCCCGGCTTTCTCGATAAGCGCATCTACCATCCGATCAGACTGAGCAAGCATTCCCGTATGTGAAGCCGCCGCCATCGCTCCATGCTCGCTGGCACCTGCCTTCAAAACAATCAATGGCTTATGTTTTGTTACTTTTTGAGCAGCCTCGATAAATTTCAATGGATTCGCGAAATTTTCGAGATACATCATTATGATTTTTGTGTTTTGATCCTTTGCAAGATACTCCAGGGCTTCATTTTCGTTGAAATCACTCCTGTTACCCAGGCTGACAAAGACCGAAAATCCCATGACGGTTTTCTTGAGATCCTCAAGTATGCATGCCCCCATTGCGCCGCTCTGTGAAATTAGTCCAACATGTCCCCGCTGTGGCAGATTTCGGGCAAAAGTACAATCCATGGAAATCTCGGGGTCCCCGTTAATAATCCCGAAGCAATTGGGTCCCAGGATTCTCATGCCATATTCTTTTCTCTTCTTTTTCAATTCCTCTTCTCTTAAGACGCCCTCCGGTCCAACCTCCTTGAAACCCGCGCTAATTATTACACATGCCTTGACGCCCTTCTTATGACAATCATCCAGAACCGGGAGAACCGCAAGTGACGGCACGCATATTACAGCCAGATCCACATTTCCAGGAATTTCTGAGACATTCTTATAACATTCTATGCCAAATATCGCAGGCGTCTTGGGATTAATGGGATATAAAACACCGGAATACTTGAAATCCAACATTTTTTTCATTACAGTGTTTCCAAGACTTCCCGGTCTTGCCGATGCTCCTACAATAGCTACACTTCCCGGACGAAACATATTGTTGAGTATCTTTTCATTCGATATTTCTATTTTTTGCATGTCTCACGCTCCCTTTTTCATTAAAAGAATTATCCCCTCGCAGGTGGAAGGGATAATATATGTATTTCTTACATTTCGCACACCTGACATCTTTTAATTAAGTCGCTCAATTTGTCAAAAATGCGATTGAGTTACTTTCCTTAATTGCTATATAAACATATATCACAATATATTCGAGTTTTTAATCGAGTAGGGTAAGGTCATAGTATTTCGCTATGACCTTATCCCTCTCACA